>JANPDK010000055.1:0-39024 GCA_031431415.1 Acidobacteriota bacterium
ATTAAATTTGGCCGCGGAGCGGTGCTCACCGTCGATCTGACGAACCGCTGCAACATGATGTGCAATCCGTGCTTTATGGATGCAAATCAGGTCGGTTATGTGCACGAACCGACGTTCGAGGACACGAAAGAGATCCTCGACCGAGCCGTTTCGTTCAAGCCGCGTCGGCAGATAATCATCCTTTTCTCCGGCGGCGAACCCACCATCGCACCGCACTTTCTCGAGTCGGTTGCTTACGCGAAGAAGATCGGTTTCTACCGAATCCTCGCCGCGACGAACGGCATCAGATACGCCGAGGACATCGAGTTTTGCAAGGCAGCGAAGGCCGCAGGGCAGCACGGCGTTTATTTGCAGTTCGACGGAACCAATGACGAAGACAATAAACATCGCGGCGTCGGCAATCTGTTTGACGTAAAGCTCAAGGCGATTGAGAATCTCGCCTCCGTAGGCATCAAGGTGACGCTGGTCACGACGATCGTTAACTCGTGGAACAACGAAGGCATCGGTTCGATCGTCAAATTCGCCGCCGAAAACATCGACAAGGTGCAGACGATCGCGTTCCAACCCGTTTCGTTCACCGGACGCGACGAAGACGTTTCCGACAAAGACCGTATTGCACAGCGATACACGCTCTCGGGAATGACGCATGATCTTAAAGCTCAACTCGGCGGTGTGCTCGAACCGCTTCGGGATTGGTTCCCTTTAAGTTCTTACTCGGCGTTTACGAGCGTGATGGATATGCTGCAAGGCGCGGACGCTCCGTGGGGCTGGTCGTCATGTAACTGCCACCCGAACTGCGGCATATTTACGCTGATCGTCGTCAACAAAAACACGAACCAGATGACGTCGCTGTTCGATTTCTTTAACTACGAGCAGTTTATGAAGGACGTAACCGTCATCACCGACACCGCTCGCGGCAAGAAACTCACGATGGCCCAACTCGGCATGGCGATCATGCGAAACTTCGACGCCGGAAAGGCTCCCGAAGGCTTCCCGATCTCACAGATCTTAAACCTCTTCAAACCGTCGTCCACCAACGCAAATTCCGATCGCAACGATCGCATGACCAGTGCGGGCCAGGATACTAACAGCGATGACAATTGGCGCGTGCTGTGCGTCGAGGGAATGTGGTTTCAGGACCTGTTTAACTACGATTTCCGCCGCACCGAAATGTGCGTTATTCCTTACGGCACGCAGGAAGGCGAAGTAAGTTTCTGTGCGTACAACACCGGCGTCGGCTGGCGTCAGATCATCGAGGAAATGCACAAAACCGCAAGCTTAAGCGAATGGTACAAAGACCACGGACGCCATGCGGTCTACGCGAAGGGCCACGAAGTTCCAAACATCGGCAAGACTCGCTCGCTTAGTCTGCCAGTAATCGCGAAGATCGTGTCAGAAGACCTAGACGACGTAAAAGTATCGCCTTACCTTGTCGAAGAAGAAGAGGTCGTCGGGGTCTAGTTCAGAGTGCAAGCTTTAGCTTGTTTTATGTTCAGAGTGGAAACAAGCTAAAGCTTGCACTCTGAACTTTTTATTGATGAATAGTCTTGTATTTTCAAACATCCTGCATCGTCCTGCGCGGACGTTTGTCAGCGTTTTGGGCATTGGTGTGGGCATCTTGCTGATCATTTTTACCGTCGGGCTGGCGAATGGCAGTCTTCGCGAGCGTGCACAGCGAGAATCTAATATCGGTGCGGAGATAATGGTCCGTGCATCGGGAAGTATAGGTCTGAGCGGATCTGATTCGCTGCGGCTGCCGGTGTCGATGATCGCCGATATCGAAAAGGTCGAAGGCGTTGCAACCGTAGTTCCGATAGCTCAGAGTAGCGTGCCGTCGAGCGAAGGCATCACTGGCACACAGTTTGTCGAGGGCGTGCAATTCGAGCGGTACGCGACTGTGGCCGGCCTTCAGGTGATGCAAGGGCGGGCGATGGCTGACGGTCAGGTCGAGATGATGTCGGACGTGACGTGGCTCGAACGACGCAAGATGAAGGTCGGCGACAAGTTCAACATGTACGACCGCGAATTCACAGTCGTCGGTACGTACGAGCCGAGTGCCGGAGCCCGGATCAAAATTCCGCTCGCGACAATGCAGGAGCAACTCGGTGCGGATGGCAAAGCCTCAGCTTTTTTGATCAAACTCAACGAAGGATCTACTCCGCAGGTGGTTGGCGACGCTCTCAATGCGCGATTTCCTGAGAGCCGGATCATTCTCACGAGCGAACTCCCAGAGCTTTATATGCAGGGCCTTCCGGCTCTCACGGTTTTTCTTGATGTCGTTATCGGCGTCGCAGGAGGGATCAGTGCGTTAATTATTTTGCTGACGATGTACACGACCGTGACGGAGCGAACCCGCCAGATCGGGGTTCTAAAGAGCCTGGGAATGTCAAACTTCAATATCGGATGGACGATCGTTCAGGAAGCTCTGCTGATAAGTATCGGGGGCGTCGTTTTTGGGGTGCTAGGGACATTTGTTCTAAAGTTCGCGCTCGCGAAGTGGACAACACTGACCGTCTCGATCGAGCCGCAATTGATTGGATCGATCGTTCTTGTTGGTATCATAAGCGGAGTTATCGGGGCGCTTTACCCGGGCATCAGGGCCGCACGCCTCGATGCGGTCGAAGCCCTAAACTACGACTAGTCTTTAGACTGCGAGTCTGTCCCCGACCAGATTCCAGCAAACCTTTTCGGTCGATTTGCATCAGAAGTCTTAATAAGGAACACATTATCGACCAAAGAACAGCGACTTTCAAAGTGACAGTTCGCATCGGTAATCTCCCGCAGGACGATGAACGAAACCAACATTATCAGTAACGCTACGCGAGAGATCGTCCGTCCTGCGGTTGTCTTTTTGTTACTGTTTGCAATCGTTGTTTCGCCGATCGTCGTCGCGGGTCAGACGACAGCTCTCAGTTCCGCCCTACGTAACGACGGTCCGGTCGAAAATGGGGAAGAGGCCGAGTTTCGAATCGAGAAAATACCCGTCGCTGGTGGCTCCGAGATCGTTACCATCTTTGCTAAACGCCGTCCCCGCGAGGGTACAGCGGGGCCGGTTGCGGATCTGCCTCTGGTTAGCGTTTTGCGAGACACCCTTGGTGATGAGAACCCCGAGAATGACCGCCTACGTTATGTATGGATGCTGACCTATACTGAGCCGTCGCTGCGGCAAAAGATCGCTGGATTTGTCCCGTTTCTCTACACACGCACCCGAAACAAATCGGAGATCGGAACCGATCCACCACCGCCGATCATTGATCTGAACTCGTCCGATTCTGCCGCCTGGAACAAAGTGTTCTGGATGATCTTCAAAAAGATCGCGATGAACGAGATCGGCGTCGGCGTGCGTGCATCGACGCTGCAGTACCGGCAGAATGCCCACGACTATCGTCGGACGGCGATCGCAGCCGCTGTGACGGTAGTAGGACTGTATCAGGAAGCGAGCGGCGAGAAAGTACTCACGCAGCGCGAGATGAAGGACATTCAGGCCCGCCTCCTGCTGACCGATAAGACGTTCGGCTGGCACATGCAGAGCGAAAATCTGGGCCGCGTCTTCGATAAGGAGACCGCTAAGACGCGTGATTATCGCGGCCATAATTGGGAATTGCTTCGACAGTATTCTGAGGAGCAAGGGCTGTATTTCGACCCGATCGAGATGGCAGATGGTTCGGCACGGCATGCCATACTTTGGGCATCTGCGTCAGATATTAAGGCCAATAAGGGCAAGAAGTTTGAACGTCGTTTCTTAAATATCCGGAGTCCGTGGGGCGACGAAAAGCTGCTCGATTGGAAAGGATACGCCGAGGTTCGCTGGTACGATGAAGAAGATCGCGAGGTGCCGAGTGACACGGCCGGTGCTCACCCGCGAACACTTATTCCCCTCGCGATTTACGGCCTTGACCATCCAAAGGTGCCGATGATCCTGGTCGATTTTCGTGACAACGGAAATCCGAAGTTTCGCGAGATATCCAAGCGTATCCTTAACGACCTGACGGGCAATGTATTGTCGCTCTCGCAGTTTAGCGGAATGCCGTTCTTTATCGGACGCCTGATCTATGACTTTGTTACGGACCGACTAGGTGTTGATGTCAATCAGGCATCACGTCTGCGTGCGTATGCCCAGTTGAAATTGCTTATGGCCGTCGACGCTTCGCTTGATCCGGAGTTTCGCTCTGAGATAGCACGTCGCGTCGAATCGGCGACGCTCAACCCCATGGAGAACGACGCTGATATCGAGATGGAGATCGCACACACGCAGTACGCAAATTTGATCGCGTGGGCAAAACGCGACGACGGCCTCCCGCTACGCATCGCCAACGACCGCCGCGAGGAAATGGCCCGGCTCAAGCACGGTGCGGCAAAGCGAACGTTTTTCGCGCTCTGCAACTTGCTGACATTTGGCCGCTACAAACACCGCGAAGACGCGTCGCCCGAGATGTTGGCCCAGCTTGACATGCGGCGACAGCTCGATCATCACGAGCGTTTCTTACGCGAGGTTGCGTTTTCGTCTGCAGATCCCAACGTCGACACCGAGATGAGTGAGCTTAGACGTTCGCTTGTTTTCGTATCGCAGAAAGGTGCAGATGCCGGCGACAAGACTACGCGCGCACTGGCAAAGATATTTGCGATCGCGGCCGACGTCGAGCTACAAGAACTTTGTCTGGCAGGACTTTACCGGGTAAACAGTTCCGCGGCAAAGAAAGAATTGCTCGCGATCCATCAGAACGACAAACTCGACGACCGTTGGCGAAACATTACCGCGAAGTATCTTAAACTCGCCTTGGCGGAGGGCCAGCGTATATCCAAAAGCGACGCTCTGGCTATCTCGGCTCTGTCGGCAAATTAGAACCACACTCAAATCTGAAAAATGCCCCTCCGACACCTAAGTACCAGACTGCTCCTCGCGATGGTCGTGGGGTTGCTTTGTGCGTCGGCCACCTCGGCACAGGCTGTCAAGCGGGTTGTGATCGTTAAGATTGACGGCCTGAGCGCGTACTACGTCGACCAGTTTGTAAAACAAAATGATCCCATGACAGGAAGGTCGATATTGCCATGGCTCGAAGAGGTTTTCTATAAAAACGGCACTCGCGTTCCGAACTTTTATAGTCGCGGAATGAGCCTTTCGGGCCCGGCGTGGGGCCAGCTTGATACTGGCCAGAGGCTGCAGATCAAGGGCAATGTCGAGTTTGACCGATTCACGGCCCACGCCTATGACTATCTTAATTTCATTCCGTTCTACACTGAGTATGGTCTGTCGAGACGCAAAGCCGACATGCCGGGACCTGAGGTATTGGATCAGCTTGGGATACCGCTCCTCAGCGATGCCTTCGACTATCAGAAGCGGTATACCAGTCAACAGCTTTTTCAGCGGGGCAATAATTGGGAGGTGATCGCGAGCGGCTTTGTAAACCTTTACCCCGGGAACCCGTCTGACCTTATCGATGAATGGACACTAGGCTTGGATATGCTCAATATGACGATCAATCAGGCCGAGCGTGACATTCTCGACAAGCTGATAACGCGTCCCGAAATTGACTATTTTGACTATTACGACGTGTCATTTGACCACGTGTCGCACAGTAATAACGACACCGCATCGAGACTCGCCACACTCAAGAAACTCGATGCTGTGATCGGCCGGATGTGGGTAGCGATCCAAAAATCTTCGCGCGCCGGTGAAACGGCTCTGGTTTTGGTATCGGATCATGGCTTTAACTCCGACCCAAAGGTCTACAGTCAAGGATTTAGTCTTGTCAAAATGCTCGGCCGTCTAACGGGCGGTGGGCATCATACTGGCACAAAGAGGCGTTTGATGCTCGATTATTCGATGAAAGGACTTTACCCATTTGTTCCGGTGATCAAGACTCATGCTGCCGAATCGTTTTATTTGCGCGATCAATCTAGCGACTACACGACGGCCCTCCTCGATTTTGACGGGAACGAACGCTCGTCTATACATCTCAGAAATAGTGATCTGAATCTGCTTCATATTTTGCTCCAGCAGATGAAAAGCCGAAACATCGAGCCCGGGCTGTACGCCGCTGCCAAGGATGCCTTCTTTGACATCATCGAACGGCATCGAACGGAATGGCTGCGAACCGGCCGCGAACTCAGCGAGGAGATGGATGCGCTCCGCGGTTGGAGCGAGACGCAGGAAAAAGAGGTCGCGGCTCAGCCTAAGATCTTCACCCCAGATGATATCGCCAACGGAAGAGATAAAGAAGCGCGGCGGGCGGCGGGGTTGCTGGATATCGCTCTCCGGGAAGAAAAGCAGTATCGAAGATACGCCGCGATGCTTGCCAATCTGACGGAACTAAGCCGCGAAAATTTTGACGCCCGACGCGTCAGGATCGAGGACGTGATCGCTCCCGGCGCTATGGGCGAGGCGAATACGGTCAATCAGCTACAGAATTATGTCGTCGGCCTCTCACGAAACGGCCTTGTCCTGAATGCCGAGAAGGATATCGATCTCGAACGCAGCTTTATTCGCATTAATTATTTCGAGCTGCTTAGATCTCAACGGGTGAAGAATAACGTTCAAGCCGGGATCAGCAACCGTCCGGTCGATTTCGTCGCCGTGCGGCTTCCGCGTGAGGCATCTAACACCGATATCGATAAGGCGGCGATCGATGATCCGATCTGGCTCTATGGCGATGATAACAAGCAGGCGATAATCCACTCTCGCAGGGACGAGAACGGCGTCGTGAGCTATCGATATCAGAGTGTTGGCGGATTGCGGCAGAAAGCCGATGGCAGCGTTACATTCAGGCCGCAAACGGTCGATCGCGGGTTTCCGCTGCGGTACTTTGAAGACCCTGACTTCGCTGTTCCACTCGCCGGACGTGCTGCGTGGTTAGCCGAATGGCACACCGAGACCGAATGGATGGCGGCTATTCATCGCACGAAATACGCAAACGCGCTGATCGGTCTAAACGAGCAACTCGACCGGCACCCGATTTCCGGGAGTCGGGATTTTGATACCTTGCCGGAAAGTGTACTCTTGCGTAGATTTCGCCAGCGTCAACGGCGGTTGACCGAGCCCGACTTGCTGATACTTGCCAACGATCATTGGAATTTTGACGTACGGGGCTTTAATCCGGGCGGAAATCATGGCTCGTTTCTCCGGGTTTCGACAAACTCGACATTTATGATCGCCGGTGGCCGCGAGACTGGCATTGCCCGCGGACTTGTCGTGGCCCCACCATACGATAGTCTCAGCTTTGTGCCGACCATATTGAAGATGATGGCCAGGACAGACAATGAAAATCGGCCGTTGGACGGGCTCGCTCAACGCGGCTTTCGCCGCTTTCCCGGCCGCGTGATCACCGAGATCACCGACCGAACGGCTCAGCCGGGCAAGCCTTAGTTGCGGTTCAGTAGCCGATCAATTAGTACCTCTCATTCATCAACCTAACTGCGCAGTTCGGGACTTTGCTAAATTGCAAAACCTGGAAAAAGACGGCGTTTTTCCGTTTACTAACGGTGGAATTTGTCCGAAACTTGATAAAGATGCCCCCTTTGCTCAAAAAGGTGAGATATTTCACCGTTTTATTCCTGCTTGTGACGCTGTTCGCTACGTTCGGCGTGGCGCAGCGCCGATTTTACATCGCGCCGGATGATCACACCGACTATTACTGGGTGGCAGACGAGGCGACCTATCGCACCGCGTTTCTGAACATGATCGATTACTACCTCAACAAGATGGATCAGACCGCCGGAAATCCATCTGACCAGCAGATGAGGTGGAGTTGCGACGGTAGTCTTTGGATGTGGGAGTACGAGAAAAATCGTACGCCGCAGCAATTTGAGAGATTTTTGTCTCGTGTTCGTGACGGGCATATGAGCGTGGCGAAGAATGCATTGGTCCTTTCTCAAGGCGGTTCGTCGGCTGAGGCGGTGATCCGAGGGATGTACTATCCGGGGTTGATCGAGCGTCGTCATAATGTCGAGTTTCCGGTGGCGATCGCGATGGAGAATCAGACGATGGCGTACGGTCTGCCTTCGCTGTGGGCGGGTTCGGGGGCCAAATATAGCTGGAAAGGTGTCTGCAACTGTGCGACGTTTATCAACGGCCTTCAGAATCGCGACCGCGAGATCTATTACTGCGGCGGGCGTGATGGCAGCAAGGTCCTGATGAAGTGGAACTCTCAGTTCACGACGAATCAGAGCTATGGCGGTTACGCCGAGGCTTTTAATCCCATGGCGACGATCAACTTCGCCGAGACGAATGCGAGCTTTCAGACAAAGTATCCGTTTCCAGCCATCGGTGCATTCGGAGTGGGTTGGGATGATCTGGCGTACACCAGCGACGAATTTGTCACCATCGCCCAACAGAATACGACTCCGGACCGTAGGATAATCGTCTCAAATCAGGAAGATTTCTTCCGTGATTTTGAGCAAAACTACGGCTCCGGCCTAGAGACTCACGCGGCTGCCTACGGCAACGAATGGGATGCGTACATCGCGTCACTCGCAGAGGTCTCATCGCGGATGAAACGCAGCGTCGAGAAGCTGCGGGCTGCCGAGGCGATGGCAACTTTGGTCTCGATGAACTCGCCGTCATTTATGGCCTCGCGGATCGCCGCACGCGATAGGGCGATGCTCAATATGGGCCTGTACTTCGAGCACGATTGGACCGCGGACGGGCCGATATCGCGTACAGTTCGTGCAAACTGGAGCCGCTCGGTCGAGCGTGAGATCACGTCTTACGTCGACACACTCCACGAAGACGCACGCGTCGAACTGGCCCGTCAGATCTCGCGTTCGGGCGAAGAGGAGCGGTTCTTCGTCTTCAATCCGCTCAGTTGGACGCGTACCGATTTTGCCGACATTCCGCTAAGGCTAAATAACCGCAAGGTCAGCGTCTTTGACGTTTCGACCGGCGAGGAAGTGCCGTCGCAGGTGATGCGGTTTGGCAACAAAACCGTCCTGCGAGTGATGGCTGCGAATGTGCCGTCGGCCGGGTACAAAGTCTTCGAGATCCGTCCGGGAACCGCCCAAACTTTCGCTCATGCCGCGACCTCGATCGGAGCGACGATTGAGAATTCGTTCTATCGGGTCACCGCCTCACCTGACGGGGCGATCACGAGCCTGATCGACAAAACACGCGGCAATCGCGAGACTGTCCGCAACATCGGCGGCAAGGTTCTGAACGACCTCGGCGGCAACCGTACAGGTGCGTTGACCGTGGAAAATGCCGGGCCGGTCAGCGTCACTCTACGTGCCATTTCTAGCAGTCCGCTCGCTCATACGACGCGGATCACGCTGTTTCGTGACAGCGATCGTGTCGATGTGGTCAACGAGATCACGCAGAATTTCTCGGACGTCAAACACTGGAGCTACTCATTTGAACTTACTTCGCCCGATGTCTGGCACGAAGAGGTTGGCGCCGTTATTCGAGGCAAGCTGATCGCAAACGGCGGCCATTATTACCCGAAACACGCCCGCTACGACGCCCTGACGATGAACCATTTCGCCGATATGACCAACGGCACCGGCAGCTTCGGCGTGACGCTGTCAAATTGGGACGACCAGTTCATGCGGCTCGGCGACAGTGCCCGCGATATCCTTGACACCACTACGCCGCAGATAAACGTCCTCGCCGGCGGCCAGATCGACGGCCCAAGCTTAGGCATCCGCGATCAGGGCGGCGACAGCTATTTCCTGCAAAGGTTCGCCCTGTGGACGCACGGTGCTTTTGATCAAACTGCGGCGATGAAATTCTCGCTACAGCACCAAAATCCATTGGTCACCGGAATGATCGAGGGCACTGGAGCGCAAACGCGTCCATACCCCGCGTCGAACTTCTCGTTCCTAACCATCTCGAATCCAAACGTCCTCCTCTGGGCCCTAAAACCCGCCGAAGACGGCATCAGCCGCGGCATAGTAGCCCGCGTCTGGAACCAAGGGAATGCGGGCAGTTACAACATCTCTCTCAATCAACCCATCACCGCCGCCGAACGCCTGACCCACGTAGAGACAACCGTCGCTACTGCAACCGTGAACTCCGGAGTTTTGAGCGCGAACATCAATCAACAACAGATCCAAACTCATTTGCTGAAAGTTAGCAGTCAGAACCACCTGCGGTAGCGGGTGGTTGACTCGTGGTGGGATTGCGGTTTTTCCTTTTTCCCGAACGGCACATAGCCCCGTCCTTTAGGGCGGGGTAATGGTGGACGAAATGGAATTAGGGCGTTTTAACGTCCTTACCTAAACCTGCTTTAGCACCGACGGCTAAAGCCGCATACATAAGCCCGCTAAAGCGGGCTGAGGATGCTTGGCAGCCCAAACCCCGCCCTAAAGGACGGGGCTATGTGCCGCGAAACGCGGGGCGGCAGAGCCGCAGTTTTACTACGGCTCACCAAAAAAATACATTACAACGCCGAGAATGGCTCCAATGCCCAACAAACCAAAGTGAAGAGCGCCGATGATAGTTGCCTCGCGTTTGAATGTGAAGTTCAGGTATTTCATTGGATGAGATTCGAAAGCTGCATTAGTCCGGCTTCGACATCGGAACCGAGGTGGACTCTCAAGGCTCTTCGGTCGCGGTCGAGGAGGACTTGGAAATCGCCTCGGGATTGGGCTGCTTTAACCACGCCGAAGGTGTAGGTTTGTTGTGGAACCTCAAGGTCGAAGGCGTCGTCGGACGTAATTTGGAGAAAGACGGCGTTGTTGGCTCCGCCTTTGTAGGCTTGGCCGGTGGAGTGAAGAAAGCGTGGGCCGAAGCCTAGGCAGGTGGCGACGTTGTGCCGGGCGAGGACGTCTTCACGAATCGTCTGGAGCGAACTCTCGTTTTCAGGGTTCATGTCGATGTAGGCGAGCAGGCCGAAGTAGTCGCCGGTGGTGATCTCGGCGAGATGGGCTTGGATAATGGCCGCAGCGGTGTTTTCGCCGTTTGAAGTGAGTTTGGCAGCGTATTCGTCGGACGAAAAGAGCTTGATGCCGTCGCCCTCGAAGAACGGTTCTTCGGCTGGGAGCGAGCCAGTCTTTTCGTATTCGTCGGTTATCTTGCGGGCCTCGATCTTGGCGGATTCGACGTCGGGCTGGTTGAAGGGGTTGATCTGCATGATCGCACCGGCGACCGCCGTGGCGACTTCCCAGCGGAAGAACTCTTGGCCGAGATCTTCGATAGAATTCAACTCGACGCGAACAGCCGGAAGGCCGGCGGCGGTGACTTGCTCGTAAGCGGAGTCAAGGGTGTCGTTGCCGGTGACGGTGAGGAATGCGAAGACGCGGTCGTTGCTGTAGACGTTTCCGGTTCTGCTTTCGGGTGAATTTTCGTTGTCGGGGAACAGCCTGAAGGCTGCACTCTGAATGGGTTCACGATCGACCGGAATGATCGCGACGCCGTTTTTGCCGGTGGATTCGGCGATGAGCTGTTCCATCCAGGCTCCGAGGTCGTGGATCTCGGGCGTGGTGAAGATCGTGAGTTTGTCGCGTCCGTGTTTGTGGCACATACCGAGGATCGTGCCGAGGACGGCTCCGGGATTCTCGCTTGGCTCGGCCTCGCGGCAGGCGTCGACCATCTCGTTTGCCGAGGTCAGGAATGGCTCGACATCGATTCCCATTGCGGCCGCGGCCGTCATTCCAAACGCCGACAGGGCAGAGAAGCGGCCGCCGATCTCGGGTTTGCCGTAGAAGATATGGCGAAAGGCGTCGTCTTTGGCGACCTGTTCCATTTTCGAGCCGGGATCAGTGATGGCGATGAACTGTTTGCCCGCATGAGTTTTACCCATCAGAGCCGCGAGTTTGTCGAAGAAATATTGCTTAAAGCAGTTCGGCTCAAGCGTGGAGCCTGATTTGCTTGCAACTATGAATAGCGTCCGCGTAAGATCAAGCTTGTCCTCGACCGCCTTCACCTGAGCCGGAACGGTCGAGTCGAGGATGTGGAAATTCGCCTTGCCAAAGGTCATCGCAAGCACCTCAGGACACAGAGACGAACCGCCCATTCCCATCAGCAGAACGTCAGTAAATCCGGCATCGTCGATGTCTTTGGTCAGCTCGGTGTATTTTTGAGTATCGCCCAGCTCTTCACCAACGATGGTGAGCCAGTCGAGCCATTTTGCTTCGTCTTCGTCGGTCCAGACGGAAGCGTCTTTGGCCCAGATGCGGGCTACTTTGTCGTCGCGTTGCCAAGTGGCAAGCGTGGTGTTTACATCGGCCTCGATCGATGCGGGCAGCGAGTATTCCATTGTGTTCAGCATTCAAACATCTTGTGCAATCTGGCTTTCGGTGTCAAATTTTCCGTTTTGTTGTAACATCGGCGTATGAAATTTCTCATCGTCGCAATCGCTCTTTTGACTGCTTTTGCCTTGCCGACAAACGGCCAGTCTTGCTCCGACAAAGCAAAGGAAGTCGCTCCGGAACTGACGGCCGCCGCCAAACAGAAATACTCGGAGAATCTTGAGATCGCCGCCGGAAATGCCGCTGCACAGCCGACCGCGGACAATATCATCTGGTACGCCCGTCGCAAGAGTTATCTCGGCAGATACAAGGACGCGGTTGATGCTCTGACGATTGCTCTCAAACAGTTTCCAAACGACGCACGGATTTACCGGCACCGAGGCCATCGTTACATAACGCTGAGATGCTTTGACGACGCGATCAAGGATTTCGAAAAAGCAGCAAAGCTCGTCAAAGGCAAGCCCGACGAGGTCGAGCCGGACGGAATGCCAAACGCACAAAACATCCCGACCAGCACTTTGCAGTCGAACATCTGGTATCACCTCGGCCTCGCTTATTACCTGAAAGGCGACTTTAAGAAGGCTCTCGACGCCTACAAAGAGTGCATGAAGGTCTCAAAGAACAGCGACATGCTCGCCGCGACTTCTCATTGGTACTATATGACGCTGCGGCGTTTGGAGAAGAACAAAGACGCGGAACGAATCCTTGAGCCGATCAACGGCGATTTTGAGGTCATTGAGAACGCTGATTATCTCAAGCTGCTCCGACTCTATCGTGGTGAGGTAAAGGCGGATGCTCTGATGTCAGAGCTTAACGATAAGCCTGACACGCTCGGCAACGCTTCGCTCGGTTATGGGCTTGGGAATTGGTATCTCTACAACGGCGACAGGGACAAAGCGATGGAGATTTTTCGCAAAATAACAGCAGGGAATCAATGGGCGAGCTTTGGATACATCGCGGCGGAGGCGGAATTGAAACGATAATGTCAGACACACTGAAAATTGCCCTCGCACAGATCGCACCTGTTTGGTTCGACCGCACTCGAACGCTCGCCAAGGTAGCGGGCCGTATCGCCGAGGCCGCTGACGGCGGCTGTGATCTGATCGCTTTTGGCGAGACGCTCGTTCCCGGTTACCCGTTTTGGCTTGAGTACTCGAATGTCACGGCTTTCAATTCGGTGTTTCACAAAGAGTTTCACGCCGAGTATGTCAATCAGGCCGTGTGTATCGAGCGGGGTGATCTTGAGGGTATTTGTCGGTTGGCAAGTGAGCTAACCATAGCGGTTTATCTTGGCACTCTGGAACGCCCCGCGGACCGTGGCGAGAGTGTTTATGCCTCGCTAGTTTACATCGGTAATGACGGTAAGATCGGATCGGTGCATCGCAAGCTGATGCCGACATACGATGAGCGTATGACGTGGGCGACGGGCGACGGGCATGGTTTGCGGACACACCGACTCGGCTCATTTACGGTTGGCGGTCTGAACTGCTGGGAAAATTGGATGCCGCTTGCCCGGACAGCTTTGTATGCTCAGGGCGAGGATCTGCACGTCGCGGTTTGGCCGGGAAGTTTGCGAAATACGCAGGATATCACGCGGTTTATCGCGAAGGAATCGCGGTCCTACGTTGTATCGGTATCGTCGCTGATGAGAATAAGTGATTTTCCGACCGATATTCCAAACATCGAAACCATCATCGCAAATTCCCCAGAGTTTCTCGCCAACGGCGGATCGTGCGTTGCCGGACCCGATGGGGAATGGGTCGTCGAGCCGTTCTGCGACGAAGAAAAGCTGATCATCGCGACCATCGACCACAAACGCGTTCGCGAGGAGCGGCAGAATTTTGACGCAGCAGGACACTATTCGCGGCCTGACGTGCTGCAACTGACGGTCGATCGAAAACGCCAGACGGCGGCGATATTTATTGGCAACGAAGACACTTAGCGACAGCCGGATTGTTGCTCGTCGGAGAAATGTCTAAGATATACTCAAGTTAGATACCAAGATCAGGAGTTCATGTGAAAAATAATTTCTATCTATTCGCGTTTGCCATCATTGCGACGTTTTCCCTGTCAGTGTCTTCGTGCCAGAAGGCCGATAATTCGAACGCGGCTTCAAATTCAAATAAGGGGGCAAATACCGTGGTCGCTAACGCGGGCCCGGCCGCGACTGCTACACCGGCGGCCGCAGACATCTCGACGAGTTCCAACGCAACACCGACCGACGCCTACAAGGCAGCTTATGGAGCTCGCAAGAACAAGGACGTCCCGGCACTTAAGAAATTAATGTCGAAGGACATCATCGAGTTCTTCACTGAGATCGGCGGCATGGGTGAAAAGAAGCAGACGCTCGACGAGCTTCTGATGGAACTATGCGAAAAGCCGCAAGCTGCGACCGCCGAGGCACGCAACGAAAAAGTCTCGGGCGACACGGCGACGATCGAGTATCTCGACGAGAAAGGCGATTGGTCAACGATGGATTTTATCAAAGAAGGCGGCGGCTGGAAGCTGACGATCCCAAAAATGGATAAGCCCGCAGCCGACGATAAGGACAAAAAGGAAAAGAAATAGTCTTGTCGATAAAGATGGAGCGGCGATGGCTAGGGATATTGTGTCCGCCGTAACCGCCGCCTCGCTTTCTGCGTAAAAACCACTGAGGTATTTTTTCCAATGAGATCTATCCTAAAACTGACCGCCGTCGTTGTCTTTTCGGTCGCTTTTGCGGTTGCCCAGCATCCTGATCACAAGACGCCCGAGACGCAATCGGTGGCAAAACCGATCGAGCTGGTTTCGACCGATGCGATCACTCATCGCAAAGTCCCTACGTCGAACAAACAGGCGCAAGCTTATTTCGATCAAGGTTTGACGCTGTATTACGCCTTTAATGACGGCGACGCTGTCAGGTCGTTTCGCCGGGCGGCAGAACTCGATCCGCAACTCGCAATGGCGTATTGGGGCGTAGCTTTAGCCGCATATCCGCGTAACACCGGCGGTGGAAACCCGAGCGATGAGAAACGACTAAGGGAGGCCCGCGAAGCTGTAAAGACTGCCATGGCGATGCCAGCTCCGTCCTCTGATCGGGCCTATATCGAAGCGCTGTCGAAACTATTAACCAACGAAGCAGGCTACAGCCGAAAGACCTCGGAGGAAGCATATCGGGTTGCGACGAAGGCAATATGTGCCGCAGCACCCAAGGACGCGGATGCCGCGGTTCTTTATGCCCTTAGCATCTTTTACGCGGCGGGCTACAACAACTGGACACCTGACGGCAAGCCGATCGGGAATTGGCAGGAAATGGTCGATGTGATCGAGGGTGGGCTAAAGCTTTATCCCAAGCACCTCGGTTTGACGCACATCTATATTCACGCCGTCGAAGAGTCTCTTCAGCCTGAGCGGGCTCTGGCTGCGTCAGATGCGCTTCGCGGACTCAAGATATTTACACCGTCATTTGGCCATTTGGTTCACATGCCGGCACATATCTATGTGCGGACAGGGAATTTTCAAAAGTCGGTCGAGTCCAACGAAATGACGGCGACCATGCCGACGGACACTTTGTCAGAGGAGTTTAGGCTATGGCATTACAACCACGTCCTTAATTTCCTATTATTTTCGTATGGGATGCAAGGCAACTTTGCCAAGGTCACGCATACGCTGGATCGCAAATTCGGATTCAAATCGCCGCGTTCGGCCGATCAGCGACCGCGATATTGGGTGCGTTTTAAGAGGTGGAACGAGATCTTGAAGGCTCCCGCCCCTCCGGCGGATAGCAGGCCGCAGACGTTGATAGACTGGACATGGGCACGGGCGATGGCATATGTCGCAACCGGCGAGGTGGCCAAAGCAGAGGCGGAAAGGGCGAAGAACGCGACTGACAGTTCCGCACTGCGCACGATCGATGATGCTCGTATCGATGCGGCGATCGCTCGTGGGCGGGGCGACAAAAAGGTGGAAATCGATCTTTTGAGAAAAGCAGTCGCCGCTGAGGACACGCTTGAATACTCCGAGCCGCCGCTTTCGATCTCGCCGGTCAGGGAAGATCTTGGTGGAGCACTTCTGCGCGACGAACAGTGCGCCGAAGCCGAGAAGATTTTTCGCGAAGACCTCCGCCGCAATCCGGGCAGCGGCCGCTCTCTCTTTGGCCTGATGACATCTCTCGAGTCTCAGGGGAAAAAAGACGAGGCTTCGATGATACGCAAACAATATCTTAAAGCGTGGAAATACGCAGATGTCAAGCTTACGGTCAGCGAACTTTGATCCACTAAATTTCTAGAAAATAAGGCGATTTCTATCCTCAATATAGCGAAAATGGAGTAGAATACCTTACTCTTTTCGCGCGTTTTGTCGTACAAACGCCCCAATTAATATTATGAATCCACAAGAACAAAGATCGACGCTGTCTGAAGCGATCCGTAAACACAAGGAATTTCTTTTCCCGGCCGTTGCCACCTATTACCAGGAGCCGCTGGCTATTGTCAGAGGCGAGGGCGAGTATGTCTGGGACGACCATGGCAATAAATATCTCGACGCCTTTGGCGGTGTGTTGACGGTAAGCGTCGGCCACGCCAATCCTCGCGTCAACAAGGCTTGGAAGGAGCAGGTAGACACTATTGCCCACACCTCGACGCTTTACGCCAACGGGCCGCAGGGGGATCTGGCGGAGAAACTTGCGGAGATCACGCCGGGGAATTTGAAGAAATCGTTCTTTTCGAACAGCGGCACCGAGGCCGACGATACAGCGATCCTCGCGGCAAAGATCGCGACCGGGAACAACGAGATCGTCGTTCTGCGGCACAGTTATGCGGGGCGTTCGGCGACAGCGTTATCGACGATCGGGCATAAGACCTGGAAGCCGATAGCTTCACAGGTCGCGGGTATTGTTCACGCGGCGGCACCGTATTGCTATCGCTGCCCGTTCAAGCTCGAATATCCAAGCTGCGGGGTCGCGTGTGCGGACGATGTCGAGGACATTATCAACACGACGACGACCGGCAATATCGCGGCGTTTATGGCTGAGACGATCCTCGGCGTCGGCGGATTTATCATCCCGCCGAAGGAGTATTTTCCGCGTGTCGCCGAGATCGCCCGCCGTCACGGCGGTTTGTTTATCTCCGACGAAGTGCAGGCCGCCTGGGGCCGCACGGGCGACAAATGGTTTGGCATCGAGCATTGGGGCGTCGAACCTGACATCATGACTTCGGCAAAGGGCATGGGCAACGGCGTGCCGATCGGTTGGACGATAGCGACACCTGAGGTTGCAGATGCGTTCCCGGGACTGACGTTCTCGACGTTTGGTGGCAATCCCGTCTCGTCGGCAGTCGGCCTTGCCGTTATCAACGTCATCGAGGAAGACGACCTCCGCACAAACGCCCGTGTCGTCGGCGATTATTTTCATAATGAGCTGCTCAAATTGCAGGAAAAATACGCCTGCATCGGCGACGTTCGCGGCATGGGCTTGATGCAGGGCATCGAGCTCGTCAGAGACCGCCAAACAAAAGAACCGGCCCCCGACCTCGTCCTTCGCGTCTTTGAAGAGACGCGGGCGCGGGGCGTCCTCATCGGCAAAGGCGGCCTCTACGGCAACGTCATCCGCACCGGCCTCATGCTAAATTCGTCCAAAGACACAGTGGACGAACTGATCAAAGCTCTGGACGCTGGCCTGGCTCTTTGTTAGCAACATAAAGTCGCGGATTTACATTGAGTGAGGTGCGACGTTCGAGCCGCGATTTAGGCAGCATAATGCAACGAAGGAGTGAAAATGAAAGTTAATATATTGGGACTGGTTGTGATCCTAACGGCCGTGCTTTTCGTAGACACTCAGGCTCAGCGTGTCGGCGTGAAGGTGCAATTACGGACTTCTCAGGATCGACTCTACAAGACATTTCTTAGGCAAGCAATTAATAAGCCGGCGAACTTCGCTGGACACTATGTTTTGAGTGGCCCCGGTTGCGGAACTGAATGCGAAATGTACGCTGCCATAGATAAAAAGACAGGGAGCGTCGTGTGGTTGCCATTTACGATACAAGAGTGGGTTGAAATGGCGGAACGCATGAACGAGGGCCGCCCGATCAAATTTTCGGTAAGGAGTAATCGCATCAAAGTTCTCGGCCACCTCGTCTTTGATGATGGTCACACAGAAACAGATCCACAGGCTTGGCAACTCGTTGGCGGACGCTTCGTTCTTGTGAAATGACTAATGACACTAGAAAAACTACAACTGTTTATATCCCGGGCGAATGAACTGCATGACAGCCGCCTTCTGCTCAATGGCTTCAGCGCGACGCTAAAAATCAAATGGGATCATAAGACCGGGTTGAGTCATGAAATATCAGAGCCAGATGAAGAGGATTTGCGCTCATTCCTATTGACGTTTCGCCACTTCGTTTCAAACGATGAGCCGGTGTTTCTGAATAAGATTTACAATTTCCTACATCTATCGCTTACGGATGACGTCCTAAAGGACAATCTAGTTGAATCAAGAAAACATGTTAAGCAGTGCCAAAAGACCGCTGGCCTACAACTCGATTATAACGGCGAGGTCATTTCACCCGAAGCAATCCTTAACATGTGGATTAACGGGCATTACTTCCACAATGACGAAGATCTTAAGAAAAAGCTTGATGAACTTGTGGATTCCACATTAATGATAGTTCGGTACAACTTTTTGGATTTCTTGATTGAGGTGAGCAAGGAAATTCTCTATGTAAGAGACGTAATTGAGACGGCTATTGCCGACGGCAAACTCGCGACAACTCCTTAAGGTTTGGCGAATATTGACACGAAGCACTATGAGTCCCTAGCGAAGCACTAAGAGTCCATCACGACGCGGTATGAGTGCCTCACGAAGGGCTTGGAGTCAGTCACGAAGTGGTGTAAGTTGCTCACGAAGGGCATAAAGTGCCTCACGAAGCGGTATGAGACGGTCACGAAGTGGGAGTGCCTCACGAAGGGCCTTGAGTCCCTCACGAAGGCGTTGGAAGTAAACAACAACCGGCCAAACCCGGGCTGACCCTAAAAGCATAAGAGGTTAAGATTACTTATCAGCATGCAAAGAGTCGAACTAGACATAAATCCGAGTGTTTTGCGATGGGCGCGCGAGGAAGCGGGCTTTGACCCAGACGAAGCCGCAAAAAAGGCCAGCACGACACGGGATACGTACCTAGAGTGGGAATCAAAAGGAAATCGAATTCCACTAGGTAAGCTCTCGTCGCTCGCGAGTGCTTACAAGCGCCAGCTTGCCGTATTCTTTCTTCCAGATGCCCCGGCAAAACTGCAAAAACCAAATGATTTTCGTAACCTAACTCCGGCGAAAAGCAAACTTTCGAAAAAAGTGCTTCAGGTAATTCGGGATGTTACGTACTTCCGTCAGATCTCCCGCGAGTTGAGAAGTGAGTCCGTTTGGCAGGCTAACTACGACTGGTTGAGACTAGCCGACCGAAACGAATTTTCCGATGAGCAGATAGCCGAAGGTCTGCGTGAACGGCTCGATGTTCCTATTGAAGATCAGCTTGGGTGGCAGAGCGATAACGAAGCCTATCGAAAATGGCGAACCGCACTTGAAACTCGTCTTGGCATTCTTGTTTTTCAGTTTCCGATGGCGATGGAAGAGGCACAAGGATTCAGTTTTTCCGACACATATCCTTATGCGATCGTCACCAATTCGAACCACTCTTATGCCGGACGCACGTTCACTATTTTCCACGAGCTCGCTCATATCATAAGACATCACTCAGCGATTTGTTTGGTCGACCGTGCGACAGAAAAACAACAAGAAGAATGGGCGTGTAATCTTTTTGCTGGGAGGTTTCTTGTTCCGGATTCTTTGGTGGAAACGGCTGACGATCTGAAAACGATCCAAAGCTTTGCGTCTCGATTGAATGTAAGTCGTGAGGTTTACCTCCGCCGACTCAAAGAACAGGGGAAGATCACCGATATGCGTTTCTTTGACCTCCTTGCAAAACTGAAAGCCACGTATCACCCGCCGAAGAAGAAAGGAGGGTATGTCGCCCCCGAAGTTAAGAGTAGAGCGAGTAGGGGAAACACTTTTTACGACCTAGTTCTGGAGGCAGTTCACAATGAGCAGCTTTCATATTCACGCGCATCAAGTGCTTTGGACTTAAGCGTTCCGAGGATATTGCGTGAAGTCTAACAGCGAAAACATCTATTGTGTTGACAGCAGTGCTTTGCTCGATATCCATCGATACTATCCTCGCGCGGTTATACCTGACCTGTGGGCTGAGACTGAACAATTATTTACGGATGGCCGCATTATCTCGCACAGCATAGTATTCGACGAGATCGTTCCCGCTTCCGGCTCAAAAGACGAGATAGCTACACTTGTGTCGAATCACAAGGCTTCATTCTTCCCAATAACGAATCGTCAAGGCCAGTTAGCTCTTCAGATTCTTCAACAGTTTCCGAGATTGATTGATCCTCTTGCGAAAAAGGACCAAGCCGACCCGTGGGTGATTGCTCTGGTACTCGAACGGATGGAATCCGAGGGTTTATTTGGAGCTAAATCGGACTATGTTGTCGTGAGCGCAGAGAGCGAGCGTAGTTCGCAAAAGATTCCCGCCGTTTGTAAACATTTCGACGTGCGGCATATGAATCTTTTCCAATTCTTCAATGACAACGGTTGGCAATTATCACTTACTAAGAAAAGTTAGGAATGAACAAGCAGATTCCTGGACAACGACATTCCACTGACGTTAAAAGAAAGGTATTAAGACGATGAAAACACTGATCAAAAACGGGCGGGTTGTCACGGCGGTTGATGATTATCACGCTGACATTTTTATTGACGGCGAGACGGTGACGACTATCGGCAAGACGCTGGATATGGAGGCGGATGTTGTTATTGATGCGTCCGAACGGCTGGTGATTCCCGCCCGCGTCGATCCGCTTGACAAATATGGAGCTGCCGCCCGCGCGGGACTTTTTCGAAGGGCGATTCTTTACGGATGCAGGAGCGGATTATCGGTCGTAAACCCCTCGGCAATTGCGGCGTCGAGCAATTTATTGTCGGAGGCTAAAAATATGGGCTCTTGTAATCCGGCTTGTCGCAACGTCGTGCGGACAACAACGGCTGAGGCAAGTTGGACAGCATCGCCCGCGCGTAACGGATATTTTTCGAGAAGTCGTTGTGTTTCGGAGATTATAGAATGTTCAAGCTTGATGAAACGATATTCACTGCTTGAACCCACGAAAGCTGCTGAAATCTGGTTGTAATCAAATACGCTTATTGAGGCTTCACGACGTTGTCGGTTAAACGCACTCAGAACTTCCACTTTGCTTAACAGTGAGGTGAAAACAATATTAATTTCTGACGGCTGCATTAGAATAAGCACCCAGGAAGAGCCAACCTCACTTATATGACGCTTTACGAGAACGCTGCTGTCGGCGTAATAAGTTTGGTTCATATTGAATCATCTCTGGAATCTCTATCCTCCCGGATATAGCTGCTTACGGGCGGATCGGCGGAGAATATCTCGGCAAGTTCGGCTCGCCGTTCATCGCTGATTGGTTCGACATCATTGTCGAATTTCATAATGAGCGAACCTAAAGCTTTGTCGATTCTATCGCGTATCGAATCAGAATCTTCTATCGTTATCTCGACTTTCGAGTGCTCGGGCAAGTCAAGAGAAGCCAGCGGACGCAGGACTCCATTCTCATAGATTGCCGTTGTGGTTTGAACCATAATACGCTTATATTAACATAAACTAATATGAAAATACTTATCAAATCCGGTCGCATCGTAACCGCTGTTGACGACTACAAGGCGGATATTTTTATTGACGGCGAGACTGTGACGACCATCGGCAAGACGCTGGATATGGAGGCGGATGTTGTCATTGATGCGTCCGAACGGCTGGTGATTCCCGGCGGGATCGATCCGCATACGCATATGGAGCTGCCGTTTGGCGGGACGTCGTCGAGCGACGATTTTTTTACCGGGACGCTGGCGGCGGCGTTTGCCGCCGTTTTTGAAATGAATCTCAACAACGTTCAAAAAAAGCGACCATGACTATCGGGCAGGCCCAGGAAATTCTCAAACACCGCTTCGGGTATGATTCATTTCGGATGAATCAGGAGGCGGTGATTGAGGCTGTTCTTGAGCGGAAGGATTGCGTCGTCTTGATGCCGACGGGCGGTGGGAAGTCGCTGTGTTATCAGATACCGGCGCTGATGCTGGACGGCTTGACGGTGGTGATCTCGCCGCTGATCGCGTTGATGAAGGATCAGGTCGATGCTCTGCGGGCGAATGGGGTTGAGGCGGCGTTTTTGAATTCCACACAAACGGCGACGGAGCAGGTTGCCGTGTTCCGCGATGTTCGGAGCGGCAAAATCAAGCTTCTTTACGTTGCTCCAGAGCGGCTTTTGCAGAGCGGCGATCAGTTTCTTGATTTCCTGTCCGGGATAAATATCTCGCTTTTTGCGATCGACGAGGCACATTGCATTTCCAGTTGGGGGCACGATTTTAGGCCGGAATATTTGAAGCTGGCGGCTTTGAAGGAGCGGTTTCCGCAGATACCTGTCATTGCGTTAACGGCGACGGCAGACAAGCTTGTTCGCAAGGATATTGTCGAACGCCTAAACATCGGCAAGGCTGAGATCTTTGTTTCGAGCTTTAATCGCCCCAACATCTTTTACGCCGTCGAACCAAAACGTAATTCCTATTCCCAACTGCTCGACTATCTCGACAAACGCAAAGACGAGAGCGGTATCATCTATTGTCTGAGTCGAGCATCTGTCGATTCGTTCGCGGCGGATCTGCGTGACGAAGGCTTCAGTGCATTGGCGTATCATGCGGGGCTCGATAAAGCGACGCGTGATAAACATCAGGAATCGTTCCTAAAAGATGAGACGAAGATAATTGTCGCTACGATCGCGTTTGGGATGGGCATCGACAAATCCAATGTGCGGTTTGTCGTCCATATGGACCTGCCGAAGAATGTTGAGAGCTATTATCAGGAGACCGGACGCGCTGGCCGTGACGGCCTTGTGAGCGATGCCTTGCTCTTCTTTAGCTGGGCGGACGTAATAAAACTCAAGAAGTTTGCCGAGGTCGAGGGCAATCGCGAGCAGACCGAGATCATGCTCAAAAAGCTCGATCAGATGGGTAAATTCGGCGATCTCCGTTCGTGTCGGCGGCGGTTTTTGCTTAAGTATTTTTCTGAGGATCTCGATGAGAATTGCGGCAATTGCGATAACTGCACGACGACGTTCGAGAAATTCGACGGCACGATCATCGCGCAGAAAGCCTTGAGTGCGGTCTATCGCACCGGTCAGCGGTTTGGCATTGCCTATCTCGTTGATTTTCTCCGCGGCTCCGAATCGATGAAGATCCGCGACGAACATAAGAATCTGAAAACCTACGGTGTCGGGGCGGACATTACAAAAGATCACTGGTTTGACTATTTTAAAGATCTTATCGCCCAGGGTTTTCTTGTTCAGAATGACGGGCAATTCCCGACGATCGCCCTGGCCGAGTCGAGCATGGACGTGCTGGCGGGAAAGACTCCGGTGGAGCTGATCAAGTTAAAGATCAAGGAGGCGAAACGGAAAACGCTCATGCCCGACGTTTCGCATCCGTATATTCCCGAGCTTTTCGACACTCTGCGGCAGCTTCGTACGGTCTTTGCACGTAATGAGAATGTTCCGCCCTACGTCGTGTTCTCCGACGCGACGCTAGTAGAGATGGCTACGTATCTGCCTCAGAACGATTGGGAACTGAGAAAGATCTCAGGCGTCGGCGATCTCAAATTCGACAAGTACGGCGCGGATTTTCTCAATGAGATCCGCAACTATTGCTCGCGAAACAACCTCGTTTCGCGGATCGATCTGAAATCACCAAAACGCGAACGCAAACAGCGAACGAAACGCGACGCGAGCGGACGGGACACCTACCGCATTTCGCTCGATATGTGTCGAGGCGGTAAAACAACCACCGAGATAGCAAAGGAACGCGGCGTGACGGTCACAACTGTTGAAAATCACCTCATCCGATTTATTCCGACCGGCGAAGTTTCGCTCAACGAATTTGTCTCCGCAGAACGGGTTCCGACTATACGCGCAGCCATCCTCAAATGCTCCGACACCAACGCTCTCTCGCCGATCAAGGAGATTCTCGGTGACGATTTCAGTTACAGCGAGATCAGGGCGGTGATAGCGTCGATGGAATCCGCACAAGGGGAAAAATCAGCAAGTGCTTTTTAATATTTCGCCAAAACAACGTAAAATTAACGGTTTATAGGCTTCACGTTATCGATATTTTACTTTCTGGAGAGTTTATTTATGAAGATCGGATTGCCGAAGGAAATTAAGGACAATGAGTACCGCGTCGGCCTGACGCCGGCGGGTGTTCAGGCATTGACGCACGCTGGGCACTCTGTTTTTGTGCAGAAGACAGCGGGCGAAGGTTCGGGTTTCAAGGACGAACAGTATGTGAAAGCGGGCGGAAATATGCTCGACACCGCGGACGAGGTTTGGGCGACGGGCGACATGATCGTCAAGGTCAAAGAGCCGGTCGCACCTGAATATCCACGTATGCGCGAGAATCAGGTTCTTTTCACCTACCTGCATCTTGCTCCCGAGTTTGAGCTGACCAAGCAAATGCTCGAACGCAAAGTAACGGGCGTTGCCTATGAGACGATCACGAGCGGACGCCGTTTGCCTCTGTTGATCCCGATGTCTGAGGTGGCCGGTCGTATGTCGGTGCAGGTCGGTGCGACTTATCTCGAAAAAATGAACGGCGGAAAAGGAATTCTGCTCGGCGGCGTTCCCGGAGTTCCGGCGGCAAACGTCGTCATCATCGGCGGCGGAATCGTCGGTACCGAAGCTGCGAAAATGGCTGTCGGTTTGGGTGCAAAGGTAACGATCATCGACCGTGACCTCGACCGTTTGCGTCAACTCGATGATATTTTCCTTTCGAAAGTTCAGACGCTCGCTTCGTCGCGTTACCAGATCGAAGAGGCTATTTCTCATGCCGATCTTGTTATCGGTGCTGTTCTCGTTGTTGGTGCCGCGGCTCCGAAGCTCGTTACTCGCGACATGCTTCATCTACTGCCGCAGGGCTCGGTTCTCGTCGACGTCGCGGTAGATCAGGGCGGTTGCTTTGAGACGACTCACGCGACGACGCACTCGAACCCGACCTATTACGAAGAAGGCGTTCTGCATTATTGCGTAGCAAATATGCCGGGAGCAGTACCGCGTACATCGACATTTGCTCTGACAAATGCGACGTTACCGTATGCCCTCGATCTCGCAAACAAGGGCTTCGAACAAGCGATCAAAGACGATGCCGGACTCTGCGAAGGCGTAAATACCTACGCCGGAAAGCTAACCTACGAGGCGGTTGCGACATCGCAGGGCCTTGAATACACGCCGCTAGATTCGCTGATCGATCTGAAAGCGGCCTCGGCGGGGTAATAAACCAGGGTAAGAATTAGCCACGAATGCACGATTAAGAGATTTATTCGTGCATTCGTGGCTATAATCTTTAACAGATGTACGAATTTGCCGTCACACCAGCTATTACTCAGCTTCGCCGTCCAGGCGTGATCATTACGGAGGTCACGGCTGACAGCTTGGCTGAGGAATTGGAGCTTGAGCCGCATGACCGGATCGTTAAGGTCAATGGCCGTAGTGTGCGTGATTATTTGGACTTTCGTTTTCAGACCGCAGGTGAGACGGAACTAACATTTCATGTCAAAAAGCCGAACGGTGAGATGATCGAGATCGAATTTGACCGCGACGAAGGCGAAGATCTCGGCCTGATGTTCGAGCAGATCGTGCCGCGGCAATGTGCCAACGAATGCATCTTTTGCTTCTGCAAAGGTAATCCCGAAGATGCACGGCCATCGCTTTTTGTCCGTGACGAAGACATTCGCCTCTCATTTCTCTACGGCAATTACACCACGCTGTCGTCGATCACCGAAGACGAGATGAAACGCATCGTCGAACAGCGTTTGTCGCCGCAGTATGTTTCGGTTCATGCGACCGACCTGAAAACGCGAGCGTATTTGCTGGGTGTCGATGAATCGCGAGCTGACATCTCAGATAAATTAGAACGGCTGCTTGCCGCCGATATTGAACTTCACGCACAAGTTGTTTTGTGCCCGACGATCAATGACGGAGCGATACTCGAAAAGACCTTGCGTGATCTCGCGGCTCATTATCCCAAAGTCATCTCGACTGCCGTTGTACCAGTCGCATTGACCAGATACAACACCGACGAACGCCTCACTCGCGTCACTCCCGAGTTTTGTCAGCGAACGATCAAGGAAGTCGAGAAGCTGCAGAAGGAATTCCGCAAGACGCATGGCGTGACGTTCGCATTTCTCGGTGACGAGATCTATATAAAAGCCGGAGCCGAGATACCGTCACGGCGGCATTACGGTGAATATCCACAGATCGAGGACGGCGTCGGGATGGTGCGTTCGTTTGTAAATGCGTTCGAAAGAGTTTTTCACCGCAGAGACGCTGAGACACAGAGATTTGAGGATTTAAGAACTCATTCAACGGCCATTAGGCCAAAACACGCGGCAAATGAAATACCGGCAACAGCCCACCGCCCACTACCAACTGACTTCGGCACGCTGCTTACCGGCGAAATGTTCGCACCGATCCTTCGCGAGCAGATCGACAAGTACAATGCGAAAACAGGTTCGCGGCTGCGTGTGCTTGCGGTGCCGAATACCTATTTCGGCGGTGACGTCGCAGTCGCGGGATTGCTGACCGGAAAGGATTTCCTCGCCGTCCGGGATCAGATCGTCGGCGATTTTGTGACGATCCCAAAGGTCACGATCAAATCGGACGAGCCAATATTCCTCGATGGCATGACATACGACGAATTAAAGAGGCAATTCCCTGTGCCCATCTACGACGTCGATACCATCGGCCTCATCGAACTCCTTAATAAGTAAAAAAGGCGGGCCGTCGGACCCGCCACCGTTCACTACAGGAGAAGTGTGATCAGAATTACCTGACGAAGTTGTAAGTGATAACGCCTGTTACTTTGACCGGAACGTCAGAAAGAAGTGTGGGCGAAAATCGAGCGCCTCTTGCCGCCCTTTCTGAGTCCGCTCGTAACAATACGTGTCCGCTTACCGCATTTGCCGAGATAACCCGGCCGGATTCATCGATCATAACCTGTACGGTTACTTGGCCCTGTGCTCCAACAGCTTTAGCAGCCGCAGAATATGCCGGTTTCGGCAAGTTCTTTGCTTCGCCGTTCAGTACGCCGCGTGAAACCGGTTTGATTGGCGGCGGGTCTCGTCTGATCACCGGCGGCGGCTCGACATCCTTTTCAGATACGATTGCCGTCTGTGACTGTGTACCGGATATTCCAGATCCGTTCGGCGAAACTCCATCAATATTTCGACCGTTCGTTTGGCCGCCGACTGGATCTGAATTAATCTTCCTGATGTCGAAGTCGCCGTATTTGGGCCTTTCCTGTTGAGGGTTCCGTGTGGTAGACACGGTGCTCGGTATTTCCTTAATTACTTCATCGACGCGAGCCATATTTACTTGCCTTGACGCGAGTTGAGTCTGTGCCTGCGTCTGGGTTCGCTGACGTTCGGGCTCAGGTTCGGCCTTGGTCAGATCGGGCGGGGCGAGCATCGAGACCAATTCGAAATCACGATTGCCGAGTCCGATGTCGGCGGCGTAGATACTGAATACGACGGCGGTGGCGAAAAGAATACCAACGCAGACCGTCGACACCATGAAATACTTGCGACGGTTCTTAAAATCCGCGCCTTCCGGTTCGCTTTCGATCAATTTATCAAACATTTCAATCCTCCCGAACGCCGGTGCCAAGCGTTCGATTAATTAGACACCGGCCAGCCGAGTTTGTTCCGCTCTGGCCAAAAGTTTTCGCAAAGGGAAGAAAAAGGGTCGCCGCACCGTCTAAGCAATAGAAAAAATAGATAGGAGTAACTAATGAAATTTCAACGCGTCAGTGTCATTCTTTGTGTGGTTAATTTGCTGTTATTGGTGTTTTTTGCGACACAAAACAGATCCTCGGCTCAGTCAGGAGTCTCACCCGTTTTGCGTGCTCGTGCGATCGAACTGGTCGATGATGCTGGGAAAGTTCGAGCTCAATTGAACATCGAGCAAGGAGGCGAAGTCGTTTTCCGTCTGCGTGATTCGACCGGAACTATCCGCGCGAAATTTGGCGCCGGCGAGAAAGGTTCTGGCATTAGTCTAATGGACGAACGGACCGAGGCGACTGTTCAACTCCGTGCAAACGAAACGGGCGGTGGCCTCACGCTATTTAGTCGCGATGGTAAAAAGAACGAGATAAGATAACCACGGTATCAGGCCGTCAGCAGCGGGTTGTACATCATGATGGCGTGATTTTCGGTGACGAGTTCTTCGTTTGTCATGCCGTCGATCAGGCTGGTGGAGCGTTTCCAGATGCGGTTGTGGCGGGTGTAGCCGCCCCACGGCTGCATCCTGATGAGGTGGTCGGTCTCGAAAACTTCGTATTCGTTTTCGAGCGGACGGCTAGAGAGAAGTTCGCCGTTTAGGTACTCGTGGTCGATCCAGAGATTGATCTGAAACGTGGCGGTCGTGTCGTTGCTCAATTGGAGATCGATATAGTTGTACGCTAGCGTTGCACCGCAGGCGAACGGTATATTTCGGTTAATATCTGGAAAAACGTCAAAGCCGTGACGATAACGCTCGATAATGGTCAGCGGCGAATGCAAGGCCATCCAATAGAGCAAATTCCCAAGCTGGCAAAGCCCGCCGCCGATGCCTTTTTCGATCTTGCCGTTGTGAAGAACGAGGCCTTCGAGAAACCCTTTCGATGCCGTAGGCCTGCCAACCATTTTCCATATCGAAAACGACTGGCCTGGATGCAGCACGACGCCGTTGATCGGCGCGATGGCGAGCCTCAGGTTCGTGATCTTGTTGTGCTGCAGATACATCTCGACATCACGAAGCGGCCGCAGCATCATCGTTTTGTGGCGAAATATCGAATGTTCAAGCTTCGTTTCGGGTTCTTGCCGGGCGAATGTTCTGGAATTTGCGAGCCACTTCAACTGCCGCCTAAGCGTGTAATATTCACGCCCCAGCAAGCCGCGTAAATAGCTGCGTTTAGTTGGTTTAGAGACTTGTTTGCTATCCATTGTGCCCGCTGGAAGTTACTCGAAACGAGATTGTAGCACAAGCAGTAGGTTCAGAGTGCAAGCTTCAGCTTGTTTCCTTGTCACGCAAAACAAGCTAAAGCTTGCATTCTGAACTAAGCGTTCTTGACCGCAATTATCTCCGCCGCGATCGAGATCGCGATCTCCTCTGGCGTGCGACTATTTATCGGCAGGCCGATCGGTGTGCGGACCTGTGAAAGACGTTCGTCCTCGATTCCCTCTGCTCTAAGTTCTTTGATCAGCGTCGCCATCTTTGCCTTGCTTCCAAGCACGCCAAAATATTTTAAGTCGTGAGCAACAAGCTGCCTGATAGCAACCGCATCCGACACATATCCGAGCGTCATTACGACCACGTAAATATTCTCACCCGGCTTTATGTAGTCGCCGATCTCTTCGTAGCTATCAACGATCGTAACCTCGTCGGCGAACTCATTCTTCTCGATAGTATTCAGTTCTGGCCTGTCGTCGAAGATCGAAATATGAAAATCCAGCCTCGACATCAGCTCGCTCAGGGCAAGAGCACAATGGCCGCCGCCGATGATGAAGAGCTGATTCGCAGAGCCTAGTTTCTCTTGATAAACGAATTTGTCGCTTGTTTTTGAGAACAAGCGTCGCGAGTTATCTTCTGTCGTTTCAATAATTTGAAATTTCAAATTTGAGATCTCAAATGCGATCGGCTGGCGCTTTTGCATTTTCGCTGCAATGGCGTTAACCGCGACAGCATCGGCGGCGGAAAGTAGTTTAAGAATAACGGTCTGATTTCCCGAGCAAATCATGCCGCTCGAATTTGTGGCATCCTTTTTATGGACTTGGTCTGTCAATGTCGCGGCGGAGAACCCAGTCGCTATCGCTCCCGGTTCTGACAATACAGCTCGGCTTTGTTCGACTAGATTTACCTCCATTACGCCACCGCCGATGCTGCCAAATAATTCGCCGTCCGATGCTACGGCCATCTTATAGCCGGCTCGTCCGGGGCTGCTGCCGGTACTGTCAGCCACGAGAAGCAGCATCACCGCCGCGCCATCATTCAGGCGTGACGCGATGAAATTCCATAGTTCGAGTTCTTTGGACACGAAGAGATTTTACCGCAGTTATGAATTGTCGGCGTAGAGATTCATCAACACCCTTTCCGGCGTGAATGGCAGATCAAATTCCGGTGAGCAATCGGTAAATGCCCTGACCGCATTTCGGATCGCGAAATACGCTCCGATCCCGTACATTAGCGGCGGTTCGCCGACGGCTTTGGAGTTGAATATGGCGAGATTTGGTAGATCGGTTTCGAGCGGTAAGACCGAGATCTCTTTTGGGACGGAATAGATATCGGGCACCTTGTATGTCGAGAGGGCGTTTGAGCGGAGTTTGCCTTTTTCATCGTAAACGACCTCTTCCATCGTGACCCAGCCGAGGCCCTGGACGATGCCGCCTTCGATCTGGCCGAGATCGACGGCGGTATTCATCGACGTGCCGAAATCGTGACAGCATTTTACATAATCGACCTCATATCGCCCACGCAAACAATCGACCGTCACGCCAACGATCGCAGTGCCGTAAACGTGATAGGCGAACGGATGGCCTTTCGCGGTTGACCAGTCAAACCCAATGCCGGGCGTAGCGTAATGACTGTGTTCGCTTAGATTTACGCGTTTGAGATGGGCCTCTATGACGAGTGTCTGCCATGAGAGCGAGGTCTTTTCGCCGTTGCGATAGACGAAGCCGTCGGTAAGAGTGACGGCTTCAGCCGTTTCTGCCTCAACCAGCGGAACAGCAACTTCGATCAGTCTTTCTCGGATCGTCTCACACGCGATCTGCGTTGCCTTACCATTAAGGTCTGCGGCTGCCGAGGCGGCGGTCGGTGACGTGTTTGCGATACGAAGCGTGTTCGTCGTGTGAACCTTGATCTGTTCGATCGCCAGGCCGAAGACCTTCGCGGCGACCTGTGCCATTTTGGTATTCACGCCCTGGCCCATTTCGACGGCTCCGGTAGAAACGGCGACGCTGCCGTCGGTGTAGACGTGGACGAGCGAGCGAGCCTGGTTCATCGGCGTTTTGGTGAACGAGATGCCAAAGCAAACGGGCATTGTCGCGACGCCTTTTCTAAAATACTTTGAATTCGCGTTGAAATCGTCCGCGTCTTTTTGCAGGCTCGCAAAATCGAACTTTGTATCAGCCTGCGACCACGAGGTTATCGCATCACTCTCTGCCAGTTGTCCGTACGGAAATTCGTCTCCGTCCTCGATCAAATTCTTTCGCTGAATTTCGCCAGCCGAAACCCCAAGTTTTTCAGCTGCGTGAGCGATCGCCGACTCGATCACAAACATCCCCTGAGGCCCGCCGAAGCCGCGAAAGGCTGTGTTTGGCGGCAGATTTGTGCGGCAGCAGTAGGCGGTCGCGGTCACGTTCGGAATGAAATATGAATTTGTGCAATGAAAGAGCGTGCGTTCGAGTACCGGCGGCGAGAGGTCGCATGAGGCACCGGCGTTTTGGTAGAACGATGCTTCGTAGGCGACGATCTTGAGATCTTTGTCGAGGCCGATCTTGTAATCGGACGAATACGGATGCCGTTTGCCGGTCATTCGCATGTCTTCCATGCGATGAAGGGCATATTTTACCGGCCGGCCGGTCAATTGTGTTGCAACCGCTACAATGCCGGCCCAGGCGTTCGCCTGATCTTCCTTACCGCCAAAACCACCGCCCAGCCGCTGCACATCGACCTCGACTTGGTGCATTTGTAATCCCGTCACGCGACAAACCGCACGCTGTACCGCCGTTGGGCCTTGTGTCGAAGAATATATCTTGAGGCCGCCATTCTCGGTCGGCACCGCATACGCACCCTGAGTCTCGATATAGAGATGCTCCTGGCCGTTCTGCTCAGTCTTGCCCTCGAAAACGTGAACACAATCGCTGAATGCGTTCGCCGTGTCGCCAAGGACAAATCTCTTCGGCGGCACGATCAGGTCGCCATTCGCCGCCGCAACGCGCGGATCGGTGACAGGTTTAAGTTCTTCAATCTGAACTTTGATTTGCTTTGCGGCTTTGCGGGCTAATTCTTCCGACTCCGCAACAACGACTGCGATCGGCATCCCCTGAAAATGCACCTCGCCCTCAGCCAGCAAAGGCTCATCCGGCACGATTCCGCCGATCTGATTCGCGCCGATTAGATCTTTAGCCGTAATGACCCTGAAAACGCCTTTGCTATTTTCCGCTCCCCTTGTATCAATGCTTTTCAACTTTCCATGAGCAATAGGCGAATCAAAAACACACGCATACAACGTCCCGTGGACGACTGGGATGTCATCCAGATAAACGGACTCGCCGCGAACGTGTGAATGTGAGTCGATGTTTTTCATTTTTTTTAGCCACAGAGATCGCAGAGAGCACTGAGAAAAAGTTACTTGGTGTACTCTGTGTACTCTGTGGCAAACATTTCCACAAAATGTGCCCGGAAAAGCTGCCTCAGCAACAGCCGTTTATATTGTTCCGTTCCGCGAACATCTGAGATCGGCGAGATCTCGGATTGTATAATTTCGTTTGCGCGTTGAAGCGTTTCTTCGGAGACTTCCTTGCCGGCGAGGAAGGCCGAGGTTTCTTTTAGGTAGAGCGGGATCGGTGCGACGCCGCCGGCGGAGACGTGGGCATCGGAGATCGTCGCGATCGCCCCGGTCGCTACGGCTCTCGGTACTGACAGGACGAGTGATATCGCGGTGTTTACGGTTGCGATATCGAGATATGTTCGTTTGCAGACCTTTTCGAAATTGAAGTGGAAATCGCTGGTTGGTTTGCGGAAACGGATCGTCGTTATTATCTCGTCGTTGGATTTGGCGAGCTGCTTATAGCCTAGGTAGAGGTCTTGAAGAAAAAGACCCCGGTCACTATCGTTCCCGGTACTGACACCCTTGGCCGAAGTAAGTGTTATTTCCGCATCGAGTGCGAGGAACCAGACGGTCATGTCGCCGATGGGCGACGCATTTACAAAGTTTCCCGCGAGGGTTGCCATGTTGCGGATCGGGGTGGATGAGACGAGTTTTAGGTGTTTGAAGAGATCGGGGAAGATCTCGTTCATCACCGGCGATTCGAGCAGGTCGGTGACGGTCGCGGAGGCTCCGATCTCGATGTATTCGCCAGTGTCGCGGATGCCGCGGAGTTCTTCGTTGTAAAGCAGCGGCGTTGCGGCGGACTCGGCCATGGCATCATGTTTTTGGACGTAGACGTCAGTTCCGCCGCCGACAAACGGGGAGGCTCTGCCTTCCGGCTGTGTTTCCGTCGGCAGTCCGGACAGGCGTTCGTGGATGCCATCGAAGTATTCGGGTACGACGCTAGGGAACCCAGTCGCTAACGCTCCCGGTTCTGACATGAGTTCACAGACCCGGCTCGCCGCTCGCTCTATCGATTTGTAGCCGGTGCAGCGGCAGATGTTGCCGTCGATTGCCGAGATGGCGTCGGAACGCAGGCTGCCAGCCTGCGTGTTTCCGCCAACCGGGCGGTCTAGGCAAAATCCGGTCAGCGACATCACAAATCCAACCGTGCAAAAGCCGCATTGAGTACCGCTCTCACCGACCATTGCTTGTTGAACCGGCGTCAGCGAACCGTCGGTTGGATTGATGCCTTCGATGGAGACAATATGTTTTCCGGCGGCATTGGCGAGCGGCATCAGGCACGAGGTCATCGTGCGGTATTTGACCTTATCGTCGACGAGTTCGCCGACCAGAACAGTGCATGCTCCGCAATCGCCTTCGCGGCAGCCGATCTTGGTGCCTTTGAGATCCTTTTTATAACGAACAAAATCGAGGACCGTCATACCGGACGGCTGGTCTGTCGAGATCGTTTCGTTGTTTAGGATGAACTCCATCGGGTTTCGCTATCATTTACAAGTTATCACCTATGACCTATCTGGAACCTTCCAAATAAGTAATAAGTGATATTGATAGCTGATAAGTTAATACTCGACCTTGTCGGCTTTCGCGTCCCAAGCCTGGAATAACGCCACGCCTTCGTCGCGAAGCAGATTTATCATTACGCGTTCGCGATCTTGGTTGGGCAGTGAAAGTTCGTTGTATATAAAATCGTCGTCAAACCCAACTGCGGCGGCGTCTTCGCGGGTGCAGGCGTAAAAAACGTGGGCGGGGCGCGCCCAATAGATCGCTCCAAGGCACATCGGGCATGGTTCGCACGACGTGTAGATCGAACATCCGTCGAGTTGAAACGCATCGAGCGTCTTGCAGGCCTCGCGGATCGCGACGACCTCGGCGTGAGCGGTCGGGTCGTTGGTCGATGTTACCCGGTTATTGCCTTCGCCGACGATCTCGCCGTTTTTGACGACCACACAGCCGAACGGCCCGCCGTCATTATTGTCCATGCCGGCACGGGCGAGTTCGATGGCCCGCTGCATAAATTGTCTATCCTGATCGGTCATTGGCCTTTTGGCGGCGTGATCTTGATCTCGTAGAGCTTTTTCCAAAGCTTGCCGGTCACAAAAAGTCGATCGCTTGCGGCGTCGTAGGCGATACCGTTGAGCGTGTTTTCGTGCTGGTTCGAGCCGCTCTGGTCATCCGGCGATATTCCGGCAAGGTTGATCCAGCCCAGCAGTTTGCCTGTTGCAGGGTCGATGCGTGCGATGTGATTTGGCTTGCCGAGAATATCGTTTTGCTCGGAATGCCAGATATTCGCCCAGATCTCGCCTTTTACAAACTCTAGTTCGTTCAAATTCATTAGCGGACGACCGTCCTCACGCATGACAGGAATGGTCCTGACCTGTTTGAACGTGTCCGGATCAATCGTCTTTAGCACATGTGTGCCTTGTGACATTATCAGTTGAGTGCCGTCGGTCGTCAGACCCCAACCTTCACCGATATAGCTAAACTCCTTGAGAAGTTTTAGATCCTTTACGTCAAAGACACGGCCAATACCCGACTGCCAGGTGATCATGTAGATCTTGTCGCCGAGGGAAACGCTGCCTTCGCCAAATTCATCAGGCGGCAGATTCCATTTTTGCAAAACCTTGCCGGTTTCGAGATCAACCCGGCGGATGGTCGATTCGCCGTCCTGACCGGTGCTTTCAAACAGGACGCCGTTGTTGAAAAACAGTCCTTGCGTAAACGCTTTCGGGTCGTGCGGGTACGATTTCACGACCTCGTAGCCGTAGACTGGTAACGGTGTCGACGACACACGCGAATTATTTGAAGGGGCGACATTCTTGTTGCCATTGCCCGCCGTACCTGAGCAGCCAGCAGAAGCCAGAGCCGCCATGATAATGACTAATAAACGCATATCTCTCACAATTACAACTACTTAGGCAACGCCCTCTGGATCGCCAGAACAAATCCGTTGACAGACAACTGCCTGACGCGACGGCCGTTGATAAAGATGGTCGGCGTCGAATTTATGCCGTACGCTTCGCCGTCACCTATGTCCTTGCGTATCTCCGCCGCCGTCTTTTCAGCATTAAAATCTATATCAAATTGAGCCGCGTTCAAACCGATCTGAGCGGCGTATTTCTTCAGGGAAGCGGTGTCGAGAGTGCCCTGATTCTTGTATAAGATCTCGCTGTATTCAAAGAACTTACCTTGCGCATTTGCCGCACTGGCCGCTCGTGCCGCAGCGAATGAATTCTCATGGATCGACTCTAGCGGGAAGTCACGAACAACGAACCGCACCTTACCAGGAAATTGCTCTATAACCTTTCTCAGAGCTGGATGAGTTGCTGCACATGCCGAGCACTGAAAATCGCTGAACATTATCACCGAGACGGGAGCCGTCGCCGGGCCGATCGCCGGATCATCATCGACCGAGATATTTTCGAGCGGAGGCTCGGGCTCGCTATAGAGCATGGTGACCTTGTACTTCGCGTACAAAGATTTACGGAAGGCCATCTCGAGCGACAAGCGCTCATCGTCGGAGAATTCCTTCATCTTATTCGAGACTTCACGGGCAATCAGAGCACTCGAATCGAGGCCTTGCGATTTAGCGTCGTTGGTTACAAGCGTGTTGTAGATGATCTCGTCGAGTTCGTCGAGGATGACATCGGCGAGGTCGGCCTTCGCTTCGTACAGCGGTACGCGGACCCATTCGTCAAACTCCTTGCCCGTGATCGGCCTGCCATCGATCGTCGCAACTGTGTCGGTCGGTGCGAGCGTCCCGGCATTTATATCTTTGCCCGTTGTGACCTTAAATTTTATCTTAAGTTGGGCGTAGAGATCGCCGAGTAGCTTTTGTTCCGGGCTATTTCGTAAGAATCCAACCACCTGTTTACGGGCGATCTCGGGTACTAGGCCAGCGAGTTTGTCGGCGTTTGCGTCGATAACCTTTTGTATCTCAGCGTCAGACGGATCCTTGGCCTTGGCCTTTTCATCGGCGAGCAGCTTGCCCATCGTAATGCCGCGAGCCTTTGCCTCTGCGTCAAAGGTGCGACGGCTGACTAGCTGTTCGAGTAATGAAAGACGTGCTTTCGGAATCCTGACTGGCAGTTCGGCGACGTCTTTTTGAGTCTCGGCCGAAAGGTCGCGAAGACGAAACGTCATCCCGGTCGCCGTCGCCAAAACATCGTCGGAGCGCTGTGCAAATGCGCAGTTCGCGAGGACAAAAATGAAAAATAAGATTTTGATAAACGTCATAACAAGTACAGCGTGGATTTTACCAATTTTCGAGCGTGTAAACTATCTGTAGTTTGATGTTACAGACGGAGAAATGTATGCCGCGACGCTGATATTGATATGGGACGCAAATTGCCGCGCAAATTCTACCTCCGCGAAGACACGGTCGAGATCGCCCGTGATCTGCTCGGTAAACTCCTCGTCGTACGCGACGAAAACGGCGAGCGTGTTTCGGGAATGATCGTCGAGACCGAAGCCTATCTCGGCGAGACCGACCGTGCCGCGCATTCTTTCGGTGGGCGGCGAACGCCGCGAAACGAAGTTACCTACGGCCGCGGCGGGCACGTTTACGTTTTCTTCATCTACGGCATGTACTATCAGCTAAACGTCGTCTGCGGCACAGTAGGAACGCCCCAAGTCGTCCTGATTCGCGCCGTCGAACCTGTTGAGGGAACTGAGACGATGCGGGAAAGACGTGGGCAAAAAAGGTCAGAACCGGGAGCGATAGCGACTGGGTTCATGCCCGACAAAAACCTCACCTCCGGTCCCGGCAAACTTTGCATCGCCCTCAACATCGACCGCAGTCTTAACGGCGAAGACTTATTCGCCAACCGCATCTGGCTCGAAGATTACAAACGGTTTTCACAAGCCGAGATCGCCACCGGTAAACGCATCGGAATCGACTACGCGGGTGGAGATTCGGCGAGGCTTTGGCGATTTTGGGTGCGGAACAATCCCTTCGTCAGCAAACCGCGCTTAGAAATATCGGTTGAAAACTGATATTTTTATTGTTTATGTCAGAACCTACGATGAAGAAAGTCAAACCGGATATCCGTGCGATCACGCGGCTTGTGCCGCCGAGCGGGAATCTTGTTCAGGGACAATCAGAATTGCCGATCGATCCACAACTCGCCGCCGAAGCCGCAGCGATCATCGCCGCCAGCCAGAACCATTACGGCGGCAGCGAAGGCAACGAAGATCTTCGCAAAGCAGTCGCGGCCAAGATCGCGAAATACAACAACATCACAGTCGATCCGGACGCGAGGCCGTTTGAGGTGATGATCACGAATGGCGGAACGGGCGCCTTGATCGGAATCGCACAATCGTTTTTGCGTGGCAACTCAGCTCTCGTTTTTGAGCCGTATTATCCGTATCATCGGCGAATTTTGGAAGATTTTGGTGCGAAGACCGAGACATTTGAGCTCGACGCGGCAGACCTTTCGTTTGAAAAAGATGCTTTGCTTGCTCGTTGTAAAGAGCTAAAAGATCGCACGGAATTTCCGCTGACGATGATCATCGTCTGCACACCTGCAAATCCCAGCGGCAAGGTGATGTCGCAGACCGAGCTTGAGGCGATTGCGGATGTGGCAAAGGAACTCGATCTGCTGGTCGTCTCTGACGAGGTTTACGAGCATTACGTAACCGGTGAAAATCCGCACACGCCGATCGCATCGTTGCCGGATATGTGGGAGCGGACGATCACGGTCAATTCGTTCTCCAAATCGTGGAACATCTCCGGCTGGCGTCTCGGCTACGCCTATGGCAACGGCGAGCTGATCGCAAAGATCAACAACGCCGCAAACGTCATCTACGTTTGCCCGGCAACCCCGCTGCAGGCTGCGCTGTCTAAGGTTTTGATGGCGGACGATAGCTACTATCCACAGCTTCGAGACAAGTTTGACGGCAAACGCCGCTACACGTCGGAGATCTTTAGCGACCTCGGCTTTAATATCTACGATTCGGGCTCGGCATTCTATTTGTGGGCACGCATTCCCGAGCAATACAATGACGCCATTGCCTTCAACGAAATGCTGATGCGCGACGCCGGTGTCGGAATGACACCAGGCTCCGCCTTCGCCGATAGCGACGACTGGGACGCCTTCGTCCGCATCTGCATTGCACGTGAGGACACGGTTTGGGACGACGCGAAAAATGAATTTCGCGGATTTGAGATTACTCGGTAAGTTGGAAGTGGAACGATGAAGTACGCTAGAACTCGGGTTCTCACCTCCTGTGAACGTAGAAGTGCACAGCAGCAAAATTATACGGGAGGACAGGGAGCGAAGCGAATCTTCCTCCAAGATGGTTTTATATTATTATTTTATCTTGGA
>JANPDK010000056.1:0-16911 GCA_031431415.1 Acidobacteriota bacterium
CTAAATTTTATTCAGCCGACGTCGGACCGCAGGCTGCCAGCTTGCGAGTCTCCGAATTCATTTCACACGCAGGCTGGCAGCCAGCGATCCGACGGTCGCATCACCATCGATGGGAAAGATCTCCAATCCGTAAAGCTCCGAGATTACCGCAGCCATCTCGGCGTGGTTTTGCAGGACAATTTCCTGTTCGACGGCACGATCCTCGACAACATTCGCTTCTCAAATCCCGAGGCGAACCTCGAGAAGATAAAAGAGATCTGCCGCATAGCAAACGCGGACGAGTTTATCGAGAAGTTTCCAAACGGCTACGACACCGTCGTCGGCGAACGCGGCGTAAAACTCTCCGGCGGCCAGCGCCAACGCATTGCGATCGCCCGCGCTCTTCTCGCCGACCCGCGAATCCTGATCCTCGACGAAGCGACCTCGAGTCTCGACAGCGAGTCTGAGGCTCTAATTCAGGAAGGTTTGAACAATCTGCGCAAAGGGCGCACGACTTTCGTCATTGCTCACCGCCTTTCGACGATCCGCAGTGCAGATCGGATCCTCGTCGTCGAAGCTGGCGAGATACTCGAACGCGGCACACACGATGAGCTTGTTGCTCTCGACGGCAGATACAAACAGCTATATGATAAGCAGTACCGTTTTGAACAGAACCTTTTTGTAAACCCAGGCGAGGATTTTACAGGCAAACCGCCTGAAGCTCTCGCACAGACTAAACTGTAGAGAAGGAGAACTTTCCCCGATGGCCGAACAAAATTATTCGAATCACACCCGTTGGTATCCGCTGTTTCATTTTGTTGTGATGCCTCTGCTCGCACTCAATTTTTTGTCGCATCTTGTGCGATTGTATATGGCCGCTCCCGATAGCGGTCGAAAAACACTCGCCTTTTGGACCCTGCTCAGTTTCACGCTCATCTTACTCGGCCTCGCCTCGCGTTTGCAGGCTCTCAAAGCTCAGGATCGTGTGATCCGGCTCGAAGAACGTCTGCGCTATCGCGACGTACTGTCGCCCGAATTGGCAAAACGCGCCGATGATCTGCGAACCGGACAGATAATCGCGTTGAGATTTGCGCCGGACGACGAACTGGCGGGCCTAGTTGAGCGAACGTTGAATGGTGAGTTCGCGAAGACGAAGGAGATCAAGCTGGCGATCAAGGACTGGCGTGGCGATTACCTGCGGGTATGAGTTGCAGAAGCCCGCACGGAGTAAGGGCATTTTTTCCATCCGCGGGCGATAGGTCGCAGTCCGACTTGAGTAGTAATAATCGGTGCCCTTACTTCGTGCGGGCTTCTGCAACTATGTCTCCGACCGATCTATTTCGCGCGCGAGGATCTTCTGAATGCAGTGAAACCGCCCGAGACTTTCTGCCGCACGCAGTGAGATGCGGAACATCGGGATGATGAACGGCACAAAGTACGTCTTACCGCGCGTAGCAGATTGAAATGAGAATGTTCCGGCCGCCTTTAGGCAGCGCTGGATCGTTTGCAGGCGGAATTGATAGGCGAATTCTTCTTCGTCGAGCCGCGGCAGACCGAGCTTTACACGCATTTCCAGAAAGAACTTTCGCTTTTCCGCCAACCACTCACGCGACGGCAGATCGGTTATCCGATCTAACAACAGCGACACGAGATCGTACGACGCCGAGCCGATCCTCGCGTCCTGATGATCGATAATGCGCATTCTATCGCGACCGTCGAGCATCAAATTCGCCGCGTGAAAATCGCGGTGGCAGAGAACTGACGCGAATGTTTCGAGTTCGTCGGAAAGCTCTCTGAATTCGGCTGATAGTTTCGAATCCTCCGCAGGCGAGAGCGGATGCTTTAGATACGTTGCGAAATAGTGCGTCTTAAAGAAATCAAGTTCCCAATTCAGCTTTTCGGTGTCAAATTTGAGTGTCGACGCTATCGCCATGGTCTCCAAGGCCACGTCCGTAGCCTTTTGAATACGAGCGATCAAGGAGATCGCCTCGCCCCTGAGCCGCGAACGCCGCTCGACATCCGGGCCGGACATTTCATCACGAAGAATGCGGTCGCCGAGGTCTTCCTGGACGATGACGCCAAGAGTTTCGTCTTGGTCAAGTATTTCCGCAACCGGAAGTCCCGCCGCCAGGAACAAACGCGACGAGTCTAAATACGTCTGCTCTGCCGCAACAAATGGTTCTGGGTAAACGCATGCCACCGCGTCTCCGCCTCGCCAAGCGACGCGGAAGTATTCACGGGTCGAGGCATCGGCGGTCAATTGAACAAACTCGGTTGGCTCACCACGGTCGGCAAGGAATTTCACTAGACGTGCGGTGTGATCCCCCATCGATCAATTTAGCGGAACGACATAATTCTCGCCCTCGACATATCCTCGCAGAGCTTTTTCCGGTATTTCGCTACACCCGCGTACCATGTCGGCGCGTACGATAGCTACATTCTCAAAAGTAGCTCCCGGCTCGATAGTGACACCGTCAGCAATGATCGTGCGATAGAGCGTTGCGCCGTCGCCGATCGTTACGTCATCCCAAATTACGGAGTCTTTCAGGCTGACCGCACCAGCCATGACACAGTTGCGACCGAAGTGAACGTCGCCGCTTTTCATCATCGCGAGCGAAATATCGAGATAACGCGGAATGGTCGAAAGCTCGAACCAATTGCCCTCAGCCACATGAGCCGCGATCTTGCCGCCGCTCTTAATGTATGGAATGTAAATGTCGGTAACAGTATCCGAATAAACGCCTTTCGGGATCATGTCTAGAATTGCGGGTTCGAGCACGTGAATGCCGGTAAACATTAACGGGATCGGGATCTCGTGTTCAGTGTCTCGAAGCTCGGCCTCAGTAACCGGCGTTGCGTGCGGACCGAAGTAGTCGATCATCCTGTCTTTCGTATGGACTACCGTGAACTTCTCGCGCTTATGGTTTTCTTTTAAAACCATCGTCGCGATTGCACCGGATTGTTTGTGGGCATTTACTGCCTCTGCGATGTCAATGTCACTGATGATCTTGCCGTTTACGATAACGAACGTATCGTTCTCAAGATGTGCTCGAGCGAAATCCAGAGCACCGGATGTGCCGAGAATATTTGGCTGCTCAACGGTGTATTCGATATTCACGCCGAAGTTACTGCCGTCACCAAGCGCGTCGATCACGGATTGCGGCTGGTGGTGCAGATTTACAACGATATCCGTGATGCCGAACTTCGCGATGTATTCCGCGACATAACCGACCAACGGCTTGCCCAAAAAGGGTATTGCCGGCTTGGTTCGGTCAATAGTTAGTGGAAACAGCCGCGTGCCAAAGCCGGCGGCGAGGATCATTGCCTTCATACAACGTCGAAATTTAGATGATAGCAAAATGCCGCGAGGGAAGCGTGTGCGAAATTTAACAAATCTGCGATCCTGCTTCGTCTATGGCAACTTGCCTATATCCGCGTTGCTGCTCTATCGTGTAACCATCCGGGAGCATGATGCAAAAAAATGATCGCCGCGAAATTGTTGGCTGGATGACCTACGACTGGGCCAATTCGGCATTTTTTACCGTTGTGGTCGGCGTACTCATCGGGCCGTATCTGTTGTCTCTGGCAGAGACCGCAGTCGGTCCGGACGGCGTGATACTCGACCTTTTTTTATTTAAGGTCACGCCTAAGGGGCTCCCTGCATTCTGTACAGCGGTATCGGTTATTTCGATGGTCGTTTTCCTACCCGTCCTCGGTGCGATCGCCGACTATACTAATCTGAAGAAGGTCTTGATGGCTGGGTTTTGCTACACGGGCGTCATCGCCGGAGCGTTACTGTTCTTCGTTACGGACTCATATATAGTGTGCAGCCTGCTTTTCATCCTTGGCAATATGAGCTTCGCGGCGGCCAACGTTTTCTACAACGCATTCTTGATCGACATAACGAGCGAAGATCTACGAGATAAGGTTTCCAGTTACGGATACGGAGCCGGTTATCTTAGCGGGTTCATTGTCCTGTTGCTAAATTTGGCTTTTCTCGCAAATGCTGAGAGTCTAGGCATCTCCACGGGAACAGCCGTACGTATCTCATTTCTTTTCGCATCGCTCTGGTGGGGCGCTTTTGCAGTCATCACATTTCTCCTCGTCAAAACTCGCGAACCGGAAAAGGCGCTGCCGGAAAAACGCAGTCTCGTCAGTGTCGGTTTTAGTGAGATCTGGGTGACGCTCAAGGAATTGCGACGACTGCGGTATACGATGCTTTTTTTGGTCGCATACCTATTTTACAACGACGGTATCCAGACGGTCATTCTTCAGGCATCCGTGTTTATTTCCTACGAATTGTTTACGTCAAAAGGGCTGCCGTCGGATAGCTCGTTCCTGTTGATAATTTTTTGTATCGCTCAGATCTCTGCCTTTGTAGGAGCTCTTGTCTTCGAACGAATCGCCCGCGTCCTCGGTGCCAAGCGAACCATTATGGTCGCGCTCGCCATCTGGTGCGCGATCGTTATCTATGCCTACGGTTTCTTTGAGACGAAGATGCAAGCATATCTGATTGGCGCTTTCATCGGACTGGTGCTCGGCGCCGCTCAAGCGTTGTCGCGTTCATTGTATTCGCAAATGATACCGAAAGGGCGCGAGTCGTCGTTTTTCGGACTGTATGAGATCTCGGAAAAGGGTACTTCGTGGATGGGACAGTTGATGTTTACCATCATAGTCGGTGCGACAGGATCGTTTCGGCAAGCGATACTGGGGCTTATAGTATTTTTTATTGTCGGCACAATTATCCTCTTGTTCACCGATACGACTCGAGCGATCCACGAATCTGGAAACCTGACGCCGGAAGAGGCGAAACAGAGTTAACGACAATTGGATTTCAAGGCCCATCCGCATATAATTGTGGCATCTAGGACGATAGCTATTCACCAACGTGCTCGCTAACTCAAACGAAAAAATTGTAACCATATTCGGCGGCTCGAAATGCTCCGAGAATTCTCCCGAATATATCGAGGCAAAAGAACTTGGGGGTCGTCTGGCTGAGGCTGGATTCACGATCTGCACCGGAGGCTATCTAGGCATCATGGAAGCGGCATCGCGAGGTGCCCGCGAGAAGGGCGGCCGAGTCCTTGGCATTGTGATGAATCAATTCAAGAGCGAGCCAAACCGATTTCTTACCGATAAAGTCGCGACAGATCATTTCTATGACCGGCTGCAGGGCCTGATCACGCGTTCTGTTGGCTTTGTCGCACTCAAAGGTGGCATGGGAACGGTCACAGAGATCTCGCTTGTTTGGAACAAATTAACAACCGGCGTACTCGGTAGACGTCCGTTGGTTCTCGTCGGCGAATGCTGGAAACCGGTCGTGGACGCATGGACGAAAAATCTTGTCGTTAGCGAGAATGACACCAGCTTTCTCGATTTTGCCTCGAACGCAGAGGATGCTGCGTCGATCATCGTAGAGAAATCAAGGGGAGTTACGCTATGAATTGTCCCAAATGCACGGTTCAGTTGATGGACGGGGCGAAGTTCTGCGGTTCGTGCGGTTTCACGCTCGCGACCGATCCGCCGTCTCCGGTTGCTGCACCACCACCGCAAGCGGCTCCGCCTCCACCGACCGGTGGTGCGTTCAATTTTGACACTGACGGACGCGGGCAAGGACGTGGGTACACTTGGGAGATAAAACATCAGGGTGCATTTGCCCTCGCAGTTGTGAATCTGCAACCAGATCAAACAATAGCCGCCGAGGCCGGTGCGATGGTCTCGATGTCCGCAAATGTTGATCTACATTCCGAGATGAAAGGCGGCGTTTTTGGCGCGCTGAAACGTGCTGTCGGCGGCGAATCCGCCTTCGTTTCGACATTCACCGCTCGCGGCGGGGCGGGCGAAGTTACATTTGCACCCGGAGCGCCGGGCGATGTCGCCGGGATCGAGATGCAGAACCAGACTTTCATGGTGCAGTCGAGTTCGTATCTTGCCGGTGATACTTCGCTCGTGGTCGATACCAAATTTGGCGGAGCGAAATCGTTCTTTGGCGGCGAAGGCCTTTTCGTACTTCAAATTTCAGGCTCCGGCCTACTTCTCGTCGCTTCGTTTGGGGCGATCCATCGTCGGACTTTGCGTCCCGGTGAACAGTACGTCGTCGATACCGGCCATCTCGTCGCCTGGGAAGGCCATATGCAGTACAACCTGCGAAAGGCCGCAAAGAGCGGTTATCTACGCAGTTTTCTAAGTGGCGAGGGGATGGTCGCTGAATTCACCGGCCCTGGCGAGATATTGATCCAGACGCGTAATCTCGCCGCCTTTGCCGGCATGCTCAAGCCCTTTTTCCCATCGCAGGGCGGCAGCGGCGGCGGATTCAGCTTTGGCAGTTAAGATCAGGAACCGAAAATTTTGTCGGCTACCGAAAAATCACCCATCCACCGCGGAGAGCATCGCATCATGGCGATAGCCGTATCACGTGGTATCGGCGTCGGACCGGCTGTTTTCTTACCTGCATTCGACATACCTTCGGAGCGGCGTGAGCTGGCAACCGACTTGGTCGCAAACGAATTAGGGCGGCTACATTACGGTGTAGAACGCTCTCGCTCGCACCTTGATAAGCTCGCACATAAGGCGTCGGCGGGTGATTCGATATCCTCGATATTCGACGCTCATCTTCTTATACTTGATTCCTTCGTCGCAAAGGTCGAAGACCGTATTCAAAGCAGCCGCATTAACGCTGAATGGGCGATCGACGAGGTTCTGAAAGAAACCCTTGAGCGACAAGGGAGCCACGCGGCCGAGCACCTGCGTGAGAAACAGCTTGATCTCAAGGATGTCGCCGCCGGGATCGCTGACGAGCTTCGCAATTCCGACCGGGTCAACATACCGCCGGGTTCCGTTATCATCACCAGAGAGATTCGCCCGTCGGCAGTGATGGAGATCGCCCGAACCGCCCCGGCTGCCTTGGTAACGCGTCGCGGTGGATGGACATCACATTCGTCGATACTTGCCCGCGAATTGGGAATACCGATGGTGACCGGTGCTGAACTTGGCGCGATCAGGCCTGGCGACACGATAATCGCTGACGGCTATACCGGTGAAATAATTATTCGCCCGGGTGGAGCTGCTCTCGCCTACTTTCGAACAGATAGACACGCTAAAGTTCCCTTTATTTCAGATCCGCTTCCTCAGAATGAAACTACTACGCTCGACGGCATCGCTGTTACGATTCGGGTAAATGCAGAATCGAGTCGAGCGTATCAGACCGCATATAGAGCCGGAGCTGTCGGAGTTGGCCTTTTCCGATCCGAATCGCTGATACCCAAGTCCGGTAAGTTGCCAACCGAGGATCAACAGACCGCTGCGTACCTCGATATCGCCGATGCCGTCGGCGACGCAGGCGTAAATATTCGCACCTTTGATATCGGTCCCGACATAATCAACGGAATCACCAGTGTCGAACGCAATCCGTCGCTCGGCCTTCGGTCAATACGTCTTAGCCTGGCTGAACCTGAGCTGTTAGAAACCCAGATCAGGGCCGTCCTCCGGGCGAACGATCAAGGCAACATTTCCATTGTTGTCCCGATGGTCTCCGGGCTGTCCGAGATTACCCGACTTCGCGAGGTGCTGCATGCGGCGGCTGATTCTTTGGCAATTAATGGAAAGCCGCCAAAGATACCGAGAATCGGAGCGATGATCGAAATCCCGTCGGCTATTCTAACCGCCCGCGAGATTGCTCGCGAGGTTGATTTCTTTTGCCTGGGTACCAACGATCTTGTTCAGTATCTGCTCGCCGTTGACCGCGACAACGAGCGTGTCGCCGAGTGGTATCAGACGCTACACCCCGCCGTGCTACGTGCCATTCGCGAGGTTGTCGCGGCAGCGCGAGAAGCAGTAATTCCAGTCACGGCCTGTGGCGAAATGGCGGGTTCGCCCTTCTACGTTCCTTTGCTTATCGGCCTGGGTATTCGCGAGTTGAGCATGAGCGGAAACTCGATCGCAACGGCCCGGCGACTGATCGCTGGCATCACCATCGTCGATGCGGAACTTATTGCTATCGAGGCTCTGACCGGCAAGACGGCGGCTGAGATCGACTCGAGCCTTCGTCGTACGTATGGCGAGCGATGGCCTGACCTTTTCCCCGAAGGTTTTCTCGATTCTCCTCATTCTTAAATGTCCTGATAAAAACTAGAATTCATACGCCTTTACGCGTTTTCTTAAACGCTAAGCGGTCGACTGCCCGTCGCCCGGCTCGGAAAATGTATGAAAGTGCCAAAACTTTTTCTGACTATCTCCGTCACCACGCTCGCGTTAGCCACAAACGCAGTGGGCCAGTCGAATAGCGCTCTGACCAAGAACAATCCGTATTCGCCTAGTCCGTCGGGCAAAGTAACGGCGGCAGTCGCTACTGCCGCGCCCAAGCCGCAGGTGACCGCGACTCCGACCCGAGTCGCTCCGCAACAGATCGCTTTTGTGACCAGGGACAATCGTTCTGCGGTTCGCGAGGACGTTCCCGTCCCCGCCGAAACGACCCGGATCATCGAGGCAAAGACCGACAACACGGTATCGTCGAACCGCCCAGCGACCGAAATTTATCGTATCGGCGTCGGCGATGTTCTCTTCATCAATCTCAAGAATTCGCCTCACGGCTCTGGCTACTACACGGTTCGCGAGGACGGAATGATCGACTATCCGCTTGCCGGGCCGAGCGTGATGATACTGAGTAAAACTACGGATGAGACGGCGGCAATGCTGCGGTCGGCGATCAAACTTTACGCCAATCCGCAGTTCGAGGTCAGGGTCCAGCATTATCTGAGCGGCTCGTTCATTGTCGAGGGCATTGCCGATAATCCGGGCGAAAAAGTTCTGCGTCGCGAGGCGATGCCGATATTTGCGATCCGCGCGGAAAGCGAAGTTCGACGAGAGGCGACGACTGTCCGAATTACTCGATCCGCAACAATTACAGTCGAAACGTATTCGCTTACCGATGCCGCAACCGACAACCTCCTTGTCCTCAAAGGAGACAAGGTCGAATTTGTCGCGGAAAAGAAAACTCCGGCGGCATATTACACTTTCGGCGGCGTCAAAAAAGCGCTCGTCGTTGGAACCAGGCTGTCGCAAGCAGTGAGTGATATTCTCGGAGCTAAAGCCGAGCCGAGGCGTGCCGTCCTTCGTCGAAGAAATGAAAGTGGTACGTCGAGCATTGTCGAACACGATATCAAGGCGATCAAGAAAGGTAAGGCCATCGATCCGATTCTCGCTTCGGGCGATGTGATCGAGATAAGAAATTAGCAGTTTTGTAACAAGAGCTTGATTGTTCAACATTTTTTGTTATACTGCATTAGCCTTGCAATTGAAGCGCGTCGGGTGATCGCTTCCGTAAAACGAAGAGGAAAGTCCGAACACCGAAGGGCAGCGAGCCGGATAACGTCCGGGAGTGCGTGAATGCGTACGACGACAAGTGCAACAGAGAGCAAACCAGCCCGCAAGGGTGATGGGTGAAAGGGTGAGGTAAGAGCTCACCGGCGCGGCTGGTAACAGTCGCGGCCAGGTAAACTCCTCGTGGTGCAAGGCCAAATAGGAGAACGCTGATGAACGGCCCGTTCAGTGTCGAAGTAATTCGGCGGCGTTTTCGGGTAGGCCGCTCGAGCTGTTTGGTAACGAACAGCCTAGATGAATGATCGCCACCTGTGAAAGCAGGTACAAGATTCGGCTTATAGACGCGCTTCATTTGCAAAGCAATTGCGCTTTTATGCGAAAAAACTAGGAGAATATCCCATATGGCAAACCGGAAAGGTGTATTTATTGGTGCGTATGTACCTAACGAATTGAAAGAGTCGCTGCGTCGCCGCGCCGCACTCGAACATCGCACTCTCTCGCAGGAAATAACTCGTATTTTGGTCGAGGCTGTCCACGGCAAGGGTCTGCCAGCAGGCAGCGTCGATCGCCGAGGGCAGGCGATCGTACCGCGTCGACGTGCTTCCGATCCGCCGATCCGGCGCCGTGCCGAGGATCTGCCATACATTGCTCCTGAAGGCAAGAAGAAATAGCTTCTAAACATTTTTAGGTGAAAAGCGTTGCCGCCATCCTGCGGTGGCGCTTTTTTGGTTTACTACGTTCTGTTAACATCGTCCTTTATGGAAAAGAACACGTTGCTTTTTGTCATTGTGGCCGCACTAGCGGGATTTATCGGCGGATTTTTGCTCGCCAACGGCATGAATCGTTCCGAGATGAACGCGCTACGCTCTCAGACAGTTGCTCCTGGCGCCTCGAATTCAAATCAACCCGTGAAAGCAAATGATGACACGCTCTCTCCGACTGAGATCAAGGCCAAGATCGATGAGGCGGACCAGAACGCCGACAACTTCGCCTTCCAAAAGAATCTCGGCGTCGGGCTTTACCGATACGCTGCGATGAAGCAGGACGAAGTGACAATGGCTGAAGCTTCACGCATTCTGACGCGTGCCAACAAGCTCGACGGGAAGGATTTTGACGTGCTCGTCGCTCTCGGCAACGCGGACTTTGACCTTGGTTTTTTTAAGAAGGACAACACAGGTTTTGCGAAGGCCCGTGCCGCGTATACCAAAGCTCTGGAGATCAAACCAACCGATCTCGACGTCCAGACCGACCTTGCCCTCACATACTTTCTCCAAGAACCCGGCGACAATGCCAAGGCGGCGGCGACGCTCGAAAAAGTGATCGCTGCTGACCCTAAGCACTCGCGTTCGATGCAGTTTCTTGTCCAGTCGTACACCAAACTCGGCCGAATTGCGGATGCTGAAAAGACGCTCGCGAAGCTCAAGGAAATCGAGCCAAACAATGCGCAGCTAAGCGAGCTCACGTCGCAGATCGCCAATGCCAAAGGCGGTGTGAAGTAGATGCGGGAGTTCATTTTTATTCTCATCGTCATCCTCGTCCTGCTTGCTTTGACGGCGATCAGATATCGCAAGGGAATCGCCGGAATGATCGGCGTGGCAAAGATGCTCAAGGAAGCGAAAGAGGCGGCCTCAGGAGCAAAGGCCGTTGGAGGTGAAAAGCCGAGCGTCTCGCTCGTCAACTGTGCCAAATGCGGCGTTTGGGTGCCGCAAAATAAAGCGATAAAACGCGGCGAAGGATTCTTCTACTGTTCCGAAACCTGCAAACAATTACAAACTAGCTAAACGTCCCCAAATACCAAACGATCACCCGCTCGCCAAAAAGCATTGCGACCATCGCACCGATCCCGAGAAAGATGCCGAAGGGAATTTGCGCCTGAAAGTCTTTGTCTTTAGATCTCATTACGACAACCGCACCGGCAATCGCTCCGGTAAAAGCTCCAACGAAAATAGTCAGCAGCGTGAGGCGCCAGCCGAGGAATGCTCCGATGCCGAGCAGCAGCTTTACATCGCCCAAACCCATCGCGTCCACGCCCCGCAGGGCTTTCCAGATCGCTCCGACGAGCCACAGCGAACCGCCGCCGATCAATGCGCCGAATAGAGCCCCTGCCAGCGAAACTGCCCAAGCCGGCCAACCCGCGAGCAACGAGACCGGGCCGTAAGTGGTATCCGAAAAGTAGTTGCCGTCCAACACCACCGGATAAGCAACACGTACGATCATTGCGATGACAAACATCGGATACGTGATCACATTTGGCAAGATCATGTGCTCGGCGTCGATAAAGACGAGCGAGATCATCGCCGCCGCAAACGCCAACGCGACTGGCAAATACGGCGTAAAGCCAATCTGCCAATACACCAACATAAACACCAAAGCCGTCAGCAACTCTACCGCCGGATATCGCCACGCGATTGGCTGTTTGCAGTTTCGGCATTTGCCGCCGAGTATCAGCCAGCTTAGAACCGGAATATTGTCGTATGGTTTGATCGCCGACTTGCAGTTTGGACAGGCCGAATTTGGCATCACGACGGACAGTTCATTTGGAACGCGATAGATCACCACGTTTAGAAAACTGCCGATAGCCGCGCCCAGCACGAACACAAACCCATAGGCAAAATATTCGGGCAAGTCCAACATCGCCTCAAACGAAGTCGCAATCATTATCTCCATGAATTATCTTGGCGTAGTAGCGGCCAACGCCGCCCAGAAACATATTATCACACTGACTTTGTCCGCACCGACGATTTAAAAGGACAGAGCCCGGTCGGTTAGGACCAGGCTCAGATAGGGTAGGACAACTGTTGGAACGCTCGGAAGGTGTAAGAGCACAGCGGCGTAGCGATGCTCTATTGAGGCAGTGGCGAAGGGTCTTGATCAACTTCATCAAGCAAGCCACTGTTGCATGAAGCACGTAGCGTGCCAGAGCAAGCGTTCCGTCCATCGGCAGAGCACTATCGCCCTAAAGCCTAATAAACATTGGGGTTGATTTGGTTATCGATTGAAGTTGGTTTAGGCAAGGAACTCCATTTTGCGCACCCTTTACCGCATTTTTTGACAGATTGAGACACCTTTCACTGACATTTTCTGGAACATTGATGGGATTAGTACTTTGGGTGCCGGTCTGGGCGGTTGGCAACGGCGGCGTAGCCGCGAAGATTTTTGGGGCCAACGGAGAAGCTCAGCTTCTCCGCACATCGACGGGCTAAGCCCGAAGAGTGTTAGTTAAGATATCTCCGTAAGTCGGAAAACTTTACCCTGGGCGCAGGCGTAAGTTAATGTCACCTTGGCACGCTTTTTTACACTCGCGTTTTCGGTCCGTAAGTTATGCCTTGGCCTCTTCAACAGCAGGGGCGGGCTGAACAATTTTCGCACCTGGCTTCTCGTAGGCTTTTCGCGGATTAAGGATAATCGATTTGAGCGTGACGCGGCGGTTTTTTAGTTCGGGGCTGCCGGTGGCGGCCGTTTCGTAGTCGAATGAGAACGTAAAATTGCCGGTCGAGAGTTTTTTGCAGTCGTCGTCGGAGAGATGAAAGCAAAATGCGTCGGCGTAACGTCCGAGGCCTTCGTCGCAGTGGCCGATCGGGTCGCTGCCGTCGTCAGTCAGAAAGACAGGGACGCTCTCAAGATGGTCGCATCGGGCGTAAAGATCTCCGAGAACATGTCGGCGTGAGATAGAGAGCGGTGAATATTTCATAACAATTACATGAGACCAAATAAAAGGATGCCTTAGCCTTTTTGTCGGCGTAAGGCATCCTGATGTACTAATACAAACCCGAAGGTCCAATTACCAACGGTTGCCGCCGCCACCGCCGCCGTAGCCGCCACCACTGCCGCCGCGTCCACCGCCGCCGCCGTAGCCACCACCGCCGCCGCTGCGTCCACGACCACCGCCGCCACCGCCACCTGGGCGATCGCCCTGTGGCTTAGCTTCATTGACCTTCAGTTCGCGACCGTCGACCTCTTTGCCGTTGAGCTGTGCGATTGCTGCTTCGCCGTCTTCCTGCGACGACATTTCGACAAAGCCGAAACCGCGCGAGCGACCGGTTTCGCGATCTTCGATGATGTTTGCTGACTCGACCGTACCGACTGCTCCGAAGAGGTCGTTGAGATCCTGGTTTGATGTCTGGAACGAGATGTTTCCTACGTAAAGTTTCATTGTCATTACATTTACCTTTCCCGTAAATTTAGGGAATGTCTAAAGAAGTGCAGAATCTGTTTATTTCACGAAAGGAAAGGTAAACGGGATTCTTTGGATACTCAAAAAAAATGAGAGCTACTTCTGCTACCAATCCGGGCCTGCTCTCAAACTTATCCAAAAACCGTTAAAGACGAAGCGCCGCGACCGTGGCCGAAGCGAGAGAAGGATTAACAGATAAGATTGTGACTGTAAAGCATTGAGAATGCAAGGGGAAAGTTTACGAATTCCATACCGGGCTCCCGGTCGCCGTTGGCGACCGGATGAATGTTACCTCTGCAAAAATGCAACGAACTCAGCTTCGTTCCTCGTCAGGCCTTCAAATCGGGCGATGATCTCGTCATTCGGCGAAACGATCGCGTAAAGCGGCAAGGCGACTGTGCCAAAACGAGTTTCCTGCATCCGCTGAAATCCCTCATACGGCTCGCCTTCGCCGTCGGTGAAGAGCTTTACGCGGACAAATTTTTCGAGCTCATCACGCACAGCTTTGTTCGGAAACATATTCGCCTCCATCCAACGGCAATTCGTACACGTGTAGCCGGTGTAGTCGATGAAGATACGTTTATTCTCGGCCTTGGCAGTTTTGAGAGCGGCTTGGTAATCGTTGGTGATCCAGAAAAGCTCGCCGTTCGCGGTCTGTCCGCCGGACGTTGAGGCTGCGACTTGCTTCATCGGCGGCAGGAACGACTCGATCTCGCCGAGACGGTTGCCGAAAAGGCCAGTCAGCAGATAGAAGGCCATCGTGCCGAAGAGGAAGGCGTTCAAAACACGGACGAGGCCGATGCGTTGGTTCTCTGAATCGTGGGCGAATTTGAAAACACCAAGCAGATACAAAAAGATCAAGATCGACAGAGCGATCCAACCGGCGATCACGACTTCGCGTGTGAAAATGCCCCAACCCCAGACAAGATCGACATTCGACAGGAATTTCAGGGCCGCTCCGACCTCAAGGAAACCCATCACGACTTTGACCGAGTTCATCCAGCTACCCGATCGCGGCAGCGAATTTAGCAGATTCGGAGCCAGAGCAAGGATGAAAAACGGCAATGCAAAAACACTCGAAAACGCGAGCATCCCGACGACCGGATAAAACAGATCGCCCTGCGCCGCCGAGACCAGGATCGTACCGACCAGCGGTGCAGTACACGTAAACGACGTCAGCGAAAACGTAAGGCCCATCAGCAGAAGGCCGATAAGTTTGCCGGACTCTTTTGAACGTGTGAAACCGTCGAGCTTTGTCAGTACGCTCGCCGGAACGCCAAGATTGTAAGCACCGAGCAGGCTGAAGGCGAACGCCAGAAAGATTCCCGTGATGAGCAGATTTATATACGGATTCGCCGCAAAACGATTGATGCCAGCCGCCCCAAAGATGACCGCAAGTAAAATACCGAGCAACGTGAATGTCAGTATGATCCCAAGTGCATAAATTCCGGCATCTCGTATCGACCCAAGCCGCGTATCCGAACCATGCTTCGTAAAATACGAAACCGTGATCGGGATCATCGGGAAAACGCACGGGGTCAGCAGCGACAATGCTCCAAATGTGATCGCCAGCCAAATGAATCCCCAGATCGGCTGATCCTTGATATCGCCCTCGGTCGGACGGACGACTACGGCGTTGTTGCTGTTGGTATTCGAATTATTCTCAAAGATCGTTACGCCCGGAACATTTGTGTTGGAATCGTCAGCGGGCGTCGGTGACGGTGAAGGCGATCCTGTCGGCGTCAGCGTTGGTGAGCCGGTCGGTGACGCAGATGGCGATCCGGTAGGCGACGCGGTTGCCTTTGCGGCACTTACGGTCACTGTTGCCGTTAGCTTTGCGGTTCTTGGCGGTAAACAGACTGTATCGTTGCAGACTTGATACCGAAAATTGACGTTTAGCGTCTGCGGCCCCTCGGCTGCGTCGGCATTCACGGTGAAGGGAACTGAGAACACCGGGCTTCCGGTGTAGGTCTCAGTATTGATCTGAAAATTCGGATCCAGAGCGACTTTTGGCCGTGGACCGGATGCTGCTCCGACTTTGAACGGCCCGTCGCTACCCGTGATCCGCGTTGGGATCGGCCCGCCCGCGCCCTGCGTGATCGAGTACATCTTCCATGGAGCGTCGATGCTCGCAGTGATCCGCGCCGTGCCTTTGCCGCCCGCCGGAACCGTCGACGGAACAACGGTCATCGTGACGTTGACCGGATTCTGCCCGAAAGCGAATCCCGCCCATGCACATACGAACACTGCGAGAAAAAAGATTTTCGATGGACTAAACCGCATTATGTAGGAAACCGTTCTGACAACTGACTACTGACTACTGTTTCAACGCCATCGCCTCCGCAACGACCTTCTCCGTATCATCCTTCTCTCCGACGCGAGCGATTATCTTTCCGTCGCGGCCGATGAGGATCTTAGTCGGCAGAGCTTTAACACCGAAATTATTCACCGCTACGGGCAACGATGTTGCGGCATTTGCCTGTGGCCACGTGACGCCGCGTGTGTTCACTATTTGGATCGCACGCTTCGCGGCTTCCTTTGCAAACGCCGGATCGGGATCTTCGTCGCCGATTGTCTCTGCGTTCAGACCGAGGATCTCAAAGCCTTCAGCTTTATACTTCTCGTGAATCTTCTTTAATTTTGGAATGTCAGCGAGACACGGGCCGCACCATGTTGCCCAGAAATCGATCAGCACGACCTTGCCGGCAAACTCGGAGAATTTACGTTTCTTTCCAGCAAAGTCCGTAAAGGCAAAATCAGCGACGACGGCATTCGCAGGCGGCGTTTTCACACTGTCGGTCTGCCCATAGACGAGCGAATTTACGAACAGGATCGTGATAGCGAAATAAATTACAAATCTCATATTCATCGATCTTCCCAAAAGCATTATTCTAAGCCGCGAAACGTTGAAAACAAACCGCGATCGGCGTTTAGTACGCATATTTGATGCATCCGGATCACATTTTTGGTCATTCGTACAACTTTTATTGGCAAAGATTTGCAGACTGATCTATCATATTCCTGCTTAACACCTTTATATTTCAAGGAAATACGAAATTGAAACCAACTGACATCCAGGATCCCGAGTATTTTCACAAGGTAGTCGACTGCCAGTACGCATGTCCGGCGCACACGCCTGTACCCGAATACATTCGAGCTATCGCCGCCGGCCGCTACACCGAGGCGTACATGATCAACTGGGATTCGAACGTGTTTCCCGGCATCCTGGGCCGAACGTGCGATCGCCCATGCGAACCAGCCTGCCGTCGCGGTCGACTCGAACAGGAACCAGTTGCCATCTGTAGATTGAAACGGGTCGCCGCCGACAATCGAGACGACGTGATCCCATTCATGCCGCAAGTGCCATTTCCGGCGAATGGAAAGAAGATCGCTCTTATCGGTTGCGGTACAGCTTCGCTAACGGTCGCACGCGATCTTGC
>JANPDK010000057.1:0-45899 GCA_031431415.1 Acidobacteriota bacterium
GTAGCCTGGGACAAGTCGAGATCTTCACGCCGGGAACCGGAGTGTTTGAGACAATCGGCAGTTTGTCGGTTGCTCGGGCTGGGCACACCGCCACGGTTTTACCCGATGGCAAGGTCCTGATCGCGGGCGGATTCGACGGAACTTACCTTGATAGCTCAGAAGTATTCGATCCGAAAACGGAACGTTTTTCGCCGGGCACACGCTTGACGATGCCGAGGAGCGAACATACAGCAACGAAACTGTCCGATGGCCGGATACTATTGGCCGGTGGCGTTGGCACCGGTTGGACCTTCCTTTCCGAGGCGGAGATCTACGATCCCCGGACGGGGCGATTCTCAGCCACCGGAAAGATGTCAACGCCAAGGGAATCTCACACGGCGACGCTCTTGCCAAATGGCAAAGTACTGATAACCGGTGGCCACAAAGATCGCCGAAAGGCAATGACCATATTTGCTACGACGGAGACGTACGATCCGTCGACTAACATGTTTAAACCGGCTGCCGACCTGACAATAAAACGCCACAAGCACGACGCCATTCTTCTCAAGGATGGGCGAGTTCTGATCTCAGGCGGTTCCGACGAGCGCGATTCTCAGGGAGCCTATAATTCGCTTGAGATCTTTGATGCGTCCTCCGAAAGATCGATCAAAGTCGCCGAGACTGCAAAAAGCAGGTACAAGCTAAATGGGGCGGTCGTTCGCCTGCCAAGTGGTACGGTTCTGATCGCGGGCGGTTCTGACTCGGCAGAGCTGTTCGATCCAACAACATTGAAGGTATCCTCAGTAGATGGCAGATTTGGTTCTAAGCGCCTATTTGCGACAGCCACACTGTTAAAGGACGGTCGCGTACTGATCGCAGGTGGTTATGATGAGATGACCCGTGTCGGTCAGGGCGCATGGATCTTCGAGCCGAATGACGCAGGAATGGAGTAGAATCCGAAGGGAAACGTGAAATGGAGCGGCTTGCCTTAATGACCGAGATACCCACGAAAAGCGATCTGCTCGCCGCCTGCCGCAGCGGCGATCGTGAGGCGATGCATGCTCTTTATGTCGAGAATCAGCGTCGGGTGTTTTCGGTAGCGATGAACTATTTCGGCGGTAACCGCGACTTGGCCGAGGACATCACGCAGAAAGTGTTTTTGAAACTGCTGGTGAAGATGGATTTTCGAGGCGACTCGGAATTTACGACCTGGCTCTACCGCATCACGGTCAATGCCTGTACGGACGAGGCTCGAAAAATGAACCGCTTTGTCGATATAGCGGGAATTTTTGATCTGGGTTCGTTTGGCGGCGTGCAGCAGTTGATGGCCGAGAGCGAGGAAGTTTCTGCGGCCGTCCAGCGAGCGATCGCAAAGCTGCGGCCAAAGCTGCGTGTTCCGATCGTGCTCAAGTATTCCGAAGGGCTGTCATATCAAGAGATCGCAGATGTGCTCGGGTGTTCGATTGGGACGGTCTCGTCGCGTCTGAATCGCGGTCACCAGGCCCTGGCCGCAAAGCTCGGGCATCTACGAGGGGCGTTGTAGTTTGATGAGAGAAAAGCATTACATTTCTGAGCTATCGGCGTTCGTTAATCACGAATTGTCTACGAGCGAGCAGCAGCAGATCGGCGAGCATCTGATGCAGTGTGCGAGCTGTCGGCGTGAGCACGACCGTATCAAACTCGGGTCTGCGTTCGCCGCACAGATGGTGCAACATGACACCTCGCCTCGAGTTTGGGACAAGATCGAAAATGCCATGGACGCTGGCCATTCGCGGCCGATGACGTTGATCCCCAAAACGGCGGCATTCGGACTTAGGGATTTTGCTCCCTACGCGGTCGCGGCTGTATTGGTATTTGGGCTGGCGACCATCGCATATTTTAGCCTGTTTCGCCCAGTTCCGGATCAGGCACGAAAGCCAGTCGCCGTACCCGACCAGCCATCGCAGCAAGTTCAACGGGAGATAGCCGTTGTTCAGCCCACGCTGCCGGCAAACTCTGCCGTGCCGAATTCCAGCGCTGCTGTCACGCCGGATGCGACTTCGCCTGAGATCGCCTCGCCTGCATCGTGGCAGTTCGACATTCTTGCCGGTTCGCCTACGGTCGGAGCGGCCTCTACGGCAAACAGGCTTGCCGTTGGCGACGTTCTCGAAACTGATGCCAGCTCACGTGCCCGCATTGCGGTCGCAGATATCGGCAACGTGGAGATCAGGCCAAACTCGCGTGTGAAACTGATCGGCACCGATCCCAAACAGCATCGCCTTTCGCTCGAACGCGGTTCGCTGCACGCCAAGATTATCGCACCGCCGCGGCTCTTTATCGTCGACACGCCTACCGCTGTCGCCGTCGATCTCGGCTGCGAGTACACACTCGATGTCGATAAATCAGGGAGCAGTAAACTGCATGTGACGAGCGGTTTCGTCTCGCTCGAACGCGGCGGACGCGAGTCGATCGTCCCGGCCGGTGCGATGTGTATCACTAAGAAGGGGAAAGGGCTGGGAACGCCGTTCTCAGCAGAAACTTCTGAAGCTTTTCGCTCGGCACTCGAACGTTTTGATTTCGCTTCAGGTGGCAGCAACGCAGTTCAGGCGATTCTCGCGAATAGGAATTTCTATGACATGATCACGCTCTGGCATCTGCTTCCCCGAGTTCAAAAAGCAGACCGCGACAAGATCTACGACGCACTCATCGAATACGTCAAACCGCCTAACGGCGTGACCCGCGACGGAATCATGCGTTTGGATAAAAAAATGCTCACCGATTGGCGCGAAGAAGTTGAGAGGATTTGGTTCGAGGGATAAACGATGGATAACTAAGGGGATAATCTCACGATCGTCCAAGTCCCGGCATTATTTCTCTCGTAAACTATCCGATCGTGCAACCGATTCTGGCGGCCCTGCCAAAATTCAAATTTGCCTGGCGTCAAACGAAAGCCGCCCCAATGCGGTGGCAGCGGAACGTTCTCGCCAAACCTCTCACCGAACTCCTCGGCACGTTGTTCCAGGACCTCTCGCGAAGCAATTACACTGCTCTGTGACGACGCCCACGCGCCTATCTGGCTATCGACCGGGCGAGATTTGAAATATGCTTCAGACTCCTCACGGCTTGTTTTCTCGACCGTCCCGTAGATTGCGACCTGACGGCCGAGTTGCGGCCAGAAGAAATGAAAGACCGTGTGCGGATTGGCGATCAGGTCAGTGCCTTTCTTGCTTTCGTAGTTGGTGTAGAAGACAAATCCTTTGTCGTCGAAGCCTTTCAGCAAGACAATACGTGCCGACGGCCGTCCATCAACGCCGACCGTCGAGATGGTCATCGCGTTCGGATCGATAACATCTGCTTTTAAAGCATCAGTCATCCACCCGGAGAATTGTTCGAATGGACTCGCGGAAACATCTGCCTCGCTCAGCCCGGCGGCGGAGAAATCACGGCGGAGATCGGCGAGGTTTGTTTTGTCCATCTCTACGAATGAAAGCCCCGGTCAGTACCGTTCCCGGTACTGACTCGCTATCAGATCTTGTGAATAAGCAGCCCGTCCTTTAGCTTTGGCTCGAACCAGGTCGATTTCGGCGGCATTATTTCGTCTTTATCGGCGACTGAGAAAAGATCTTCCATGGTTGTCGGATACATCGAGAATGCTACTTCGGCCTCGCCGCTATCAACCATCCTAACTAGCTCTTCCGTCCCGCGGCCGCCGCCGACGAATGTGATACGCGTATCTGTTCGCGGGTCGCCAATGCCCAAGATTGGAGTGAGTAGCTTTTCCTGCAAGATGCTGACATCGAGCGAATTGATCGGGTCGGAGCGGTCGACGTCGCCTGTGTAGGTAATCTTGTACCACCCGCCGCTGAGATACATACAGACCTCGCCTCGGTTTGCGGGCTGTGTTTCGGTTGTCGATTCGACTGAGAACGAGTTGCCGACCTCGGTCAGGAAATCTTCCTTGCTCAGCCCGTTTAGGTTCTTGACCACGCGATTGTAGGGCAATATTTTCAGGTCCTCGGCGGGGAAGATGCCGGCGATGACGTAGTTGTATTCCTCGCTGCCGGTGTGGTTTGGGTTTGCGGCACGAAGCTCCTCGCGGGCGAGCTTTGCACTCTCGGCACGATGGTGTCCGTCGGCAATATAGATTGCCGGAACCTCGGCAAAGGCTGCGACCCAAGCGTCCGTATCTGTGATCCGCCAAACCCGTTGAGCGACGCCGACAGGACAGTGAAAATCGTACAAAGGCGTGGTCGCCACCGCATTACCGATCAGTGTCCGCAGCTTCTCCGTCCCACGAAATGCCAAAAATATCAGCCCGGTTTGTGCTCCGACTGCGACCATGTGGCCGGTGCGGTCGGCGACCTTGTCGGGGCGTGTTTTTTCATGCTTTTTGATCGTGCCCTGCTCGTACTCGTCTATTGAGCAACATGCGACAACGCCTGTTTGTGTGTGGCCATCGACCGAGAGCTGATAGACATAGATCGCGTCCTCGGTGTCCTGTTCGAGAATACCGTCGCGGACAAATTGCTCAAGATTTAGCCGCCCGCGTTCGAAAGCCTCGGAGCTCGAACCGTTCGCCCCCTCCGCCATATCCGCCTCGGGCCGCGTTACTCGAAGAAAAGTCAACGGATTAGCCGCGATCTCACCGCGAGCCTCCGAGTCGTAAACAACATCATACGGTGCACACGAGACACACCTCGCATTTTCCGCCGTGGGCCGTAAAGCTTTGAAAGGTTTGATAATTGACACGTTTTACTCCGGCGTAGTCGTTGGCGTAGGGGTTGGCGTCGCGGTCGGCGTATCGAACTGCAAATCCGGCTTGTCCGACGGTGTGCCAAGCGGATCGACGCTGCGAATATCGTCAAATGCCTGTTTCTGCTGGTCGTCAATGTCCTTCAGCAACTGATCGGCATAGCCCGCCTTGTCGATCTTCCACGAGCCGTCCTCGCGGACAAAAGGCACGGTTTCCCACGAGCCGTAAGAATTCTTGACCTTCAAAGTCGCCTTGTCGCCCTCGATCTTTTCGTCCTTAAACTCGACCGATTTCTGCGTTTCGCTAAAGAGCGTCTCGCGTTTTACGATCTCGTCGATCGAGACATTTTGCGACTTCGCCTCCTGCTCGTGCATCTTTAACGTTGCTTTCGAGAGCAGAACTTTCATCGTCGCGGTGTCTTTTGCCTTTATAGCCTTGACGTAAGTCTTAAATGTCTCAAGCGGCGTCGCCGGAGCGCTAGAGCCACACGCGAGTGCAAGAGTCGCGACTGAAAATAATAGTACCTTTGACCAAATACGCATTTTACGGATACCTTGTACGAGTAACTCAAAAACAGTAAGTATATCGCAAAACATGTCAGAACCGGGAGCGGTAGAGACTGGGTTCTTGGTAACGGTAGGAGTCAAGGTCAAATGGAACGAAGAATTCTTAACGAAGACGAACTAACAGCGGCGGTCGGGCAGCTCGACGGCTGGAAGGTCGCTGACGCCCATCTGACCAAGCGGCTCGAATTCCCCAACTTCGCCGCCTCACTCGCCTTCGTCAACAAGGTAGGCGAACTAGCCGAAGCCGCCGACCACCACCCCGACATCACCTTCGGCTGGGGCTATGCCGAACTAAACCTAACCACCCACGACCGAGGCGGTGTGACGGATGTGGACACAGCACTTGCATCAAATATAGACGGTCTATAAGAGTTTTCTCCCTGAGAAAACCCTTTGACCACGTCAATCATCGAAACGACAAAGGTTACCTATAATAAGTAATAAGTAAATGAAAAAGCTAACTTATCTCTTGCTGACTTTCTTCGTCGCGATCCCCGTTTTCGGACAATCGGCGGATACGCTTGATGATGTGCTTGCAAGGGTTATCGCTACTGAGTTTCCGACCTGGGGTCAGCGAGTGCCGGGTGCTCCATTCCACGGTAACTACGCGACCACTCCGGATAAGCACATGCGAGGCGAATGGGTAAAGGGAAAGGAAAAGTTCTTAAGTACGAGCGTTTCGATCGTCGATAGTTCCGAAGAGCTGGAAAAGGACCGTAGCCATTTCTTCATGCGGCAGATAATGCCGAAAAGCTCTCCAGTCGTCGGTCTTGGTGATGGGGCGGTTCTCTTATCGATGTGTACGGGAGTCGATATCATGTTCGCAAGGCAGAATCTACTTGTTAAAATGAGTTACCGTTTTCGCCGGGGTTGCGACCGACGGCCAGATTGGGAAGTCACCGCTCCAAAAAAGGAGATCGAAACTGCGACCCGTCTGGCTCGATCACTTTACGCCGCGATGACGGTTCCAAGGTCGATGACGTCATGCGATAACGATCTTCTCAATCCCGTTTATCCCCGACCAGTCGATGGTCGAGAGAAGATGCTTGCTGCGGCACGGTACGGGAGTGAAAGTTTGATCAGATCATTGTTGTCGGCCGGAAGCTCGATCTCTGTGTCGGACACCGAAGGTAATACGCCTTTGCACCTAGCTGTTTATCATGGATGTAGCGAAGTAATTCGGTCGATCATCGATGCCAAGGTAGATGTGAACGCTCGAAATTTTCGGCAGGCAACCCCGCTAATGATCGCTACAAATTTTGGCCATATTGATGCGGTTCGCATGTTGCTCAATGCTGGAGCAGACCTGAATGCAAAGGACATGTACGGCCTTAATGCTGCGTCTTATGCAGCTACCGGACCAAGCTTCAGTACTCTCTTTCCGGCGACCGACGAGAATCGACTTGCCGTACGGAATTTCCTCAAAGATCTGGGTCTTCAACCGACTAAAGCAAAAATCCCGGGCTTTGAAGATTGACCTTAAATCCCGTCCACAATTGCGTTCAGCGTCGCCGACGGCCGCATGGCGGTGGAGGCTTTTGCGGAATCGGGGTGGTAGTAGCCGCCGGTGTCTTGGGGTTTGCCTTGGGCGGCGATGAGTTCTTCGTTGATCTTGGCTTCGTTTTGCTGCATCGTGGTGGCGACGGGGGCGAATTTGGCGGCTATTTCGGGGTCGGCGGTTTGAGCGGCTAACGCCTCGGCCCAGTACATTGCGAGGTAGAAGTGCGAGCCGCGATTGTCTATCTGGCCGACTTTTCGAGCGGGCGATTTGTCGGTGGCGAGGAATTTGGCGTTGGCTTCGTCGAGAGCGTCGGCGAGGATCTGAGCTTTCGGATTGTTTCGCGTTTGGGCGAGATGCTCGAAGCTTGCCTGAAGAGCCAGGAATTCACCGAGCGAATCCCAACGCAGATAGCCTTCCTGTTGGAACTGCTCGACGTGCTTCGGAGCGGAGCCCCCGGCACCGGTCTCGAAGAGGCCGCCGCCGTTCATGAGCGGGACGATGGAGAGCATTTTGGCCGACGTTCCAAGCTCAAGGATCGGGAACATATCGGTCAGATAATCCCGCAGAACATTGCCCGAAACAGAGATCGTGTCCTTACCTTCGCGGGCACGTTTCAGGGTTTCGAGCATCGCGTCCTGCACGTCCATGATGCGGATGTCGAGACCGGTTAGATCGTGATCTTTTAGATATTCCTCGACCCTTTTGATGATCTGCGAATCGTGAGCCCTTCCTTTATCGAGCCAGAAAATGGCAGGTGTCCCGGATAGTTTTGCACGGTTTACTGCCAGTTTCACCCAGTCGCGGATCGGAGCATCTTTGGTCTGGCATGCCCTGAAAATATCGCCGTTTTCGACTTTTTGTTCGAGCAAAATATTTCCGTTTTCATCCTCGACTTTCACTGTTCCTTCGCCTGCGATCTGGAAGGTTTTGTCGTGCGAACCGTATTCTTCGGCCTTTTGCGCCATCAGGCCGACGTTGGGAACAGAGCCGAATGTTTTCGGGTCGATGGCTCCGTTTTGCTTCATGTCCTGTATGATCGCGTCATAAAAACCGGCGTAGGTTCGGTCGGGAATGATGCAGACGGTGTCTTCTTCTTTGCCGTCCGCGTTCCACATCTTGCCGCCGCCTCGAACAAGTGACGCCATCGAGGCATCGACGATCACGTCCGAAGAAACGTGGAAATTGGTGATACCTTTGTCCGAATTGACCATCGCGAGCTTCGCACTGTTAGCGATCGTATTCGCAATGTCTGCCTTGATCTCGCTTTCAAGAGCGTGTCCGCTGATCTTCTCGTTGAGCGTCGCAAGGCCGTAGTTTGGGTTGATGTCCAATTCGGCAAACGTGTCCTTATACTTCTCAAAAACGTCCTTAAAATACACCTCGACGATCGCTCCGAAAATGATCGGATCGGAGATCTTCATCATCGTCGCTTTCAGGTGAGCGGAGAGCAGAACGTCTTTGTCTTTTGCCTCAGCGATCGCTTCTTTAACGAACGATCTCAGGATGGAGAGCGTCATCACCGACGAATCGATCACCTCGCCCGCTTTCAACGGTGCGAGATCTTTCAAGACTTTTGCCGAGCCGTCATTTCCGTAGAATACGATGCGGAATTGGCCATCGTTTTCAACCGTGGTCGAGTTCTCAGTCCCAAAGAAATCTCCGCTGCTCATGTGTGCGACCGAAGTTTTCGAATCCGACGCCCAAACGCCCATGCGATGCGGATTTGCCTTAGCGTAGTTCTTTACAGCCTTCGGAGCCCGGCGGTCGCTGTTTCCTTCTCGCAGCACAGGATTTACCGCACTTCCGAGAGCTTTCGAGTACTTCTTGTTGATGGCTTTTTCTTCGTCCGTTTTAGGTTCGACCGGATAATTCGGCAAGGCGTAACCCTGTCGCTGAAGCTCAGCGATCGCATCTTCGAGTTGCGGGACCGAAGCAGAAACGTTAGGCAGCTTGATGATGTTCGCCTCGGGTTTTGTCGCCAATTCGCCCAGTTCTGCCAGAGCGTCAGGAGTTTTCTGCTCGTCCGTCAGGTATTCGGGGAAGTTAGCCAGAATTCTGCCCGAAAGCGAGATGTCCGGGATCTCAATTTCAATGTCAGCGGACTTTGTAAAAGCCTGTACGATCGGTAAAAACGAGAACGTCGCCAGCATCGGGGCTTCGTCGGTAAGGGTGTAATAGATCTTTGATTTATCTGCCATTTAATTGCCTGTTATATAAAAGTTTACGTTATTGAGTCCTATTTTAGGACGCTTTGAGTCAAAAGGTAAGTTTGGCTGTTAGAATTACCTTTTTAGCCGGTTGATATGTCGCTAAAAGTGCTTATGTGGATCGATGCTTTCGCCGCGATGACAGCCGGCGTCGGAATTATGGCATTGAGGGCACCGCTTTCCGGTCTCTTTGATCTGCCTGAGGGCTTGCTGTTGACACAGTCTATCATCGCTCTCAGCTTTATGCCTTTTTCGTTCTATTTGGCGATAGCAAAGCCCCGAGGGCGGAATCTGTACCACACTCTTGCCTCCGCCAATCTGGCATATGGTGTTCTGTGTCTAATCCTCAGTGTTCTGTTTTTCAAGACCGCAAACGTCTTCGGCCTCCTATATCTGTTGGGTGACGCATCTATTGTTATAGTCCTCGCCGTTCTGGAATGGAGGCGGATTCGGTTAGAATTGGAATAGTCGATCTTTTCGAATGCCTAGACATCTCATTTTTTCTCTAGTTGTTTTGACGCTGCTCTGTGCGGCCTCCCCTTTCGCGGCCCAAACCGCTGCTCCGACATCGCCAAAGACTATCTATCGCGATTCTAACGGAAATCTCGTCTCGAATAATGAGTTCGTGGATGTACGCATGGCGAATTTCGGTGAGAAAGATCGAACCGTTGTAAAGACGCTCGACGACGGAACGATCGAATTCAATCTGGCAAAGATACCGCAGGAAGGCACACGCTCGCCAGAGTTTTCGGTGAGGACATTGGACGGAAAAACGGCCTCGCTCGAATCACTAAAGGGAAAGGTCGTGGTGCTCAATTTTTGGTTCATCGCGTGTGCCTACTGTCGTGCGATGCAGCCGAAGTTAAATGATTTTAAGTCTAAATTTGCGGGTGACGAAAAGGTTGTATTTCTTGCGATCGCGCCCGATCCGATTCCTGAACTTAGGCAATATCTGGCTAAGGAGAAGTTTGATTTCCTACAGGTTGGTGACGCCGAGCGGTCGTTATCTTCATTTCGATTTACTGGGTATCCAAAAAATATAGTTCTTAGTAAGACCGGCGAGATCGTTTACTGGCGAAGTACGATTCACGCCTGGGATAAATTTGAGTCCGTTGTTCGCTCCGAGACCGCAAAATAGTATGGCCAAAAAGCCGATCGTTTCAATAATAATGGGCAGCAAATCCGACTGGCCGACGATGGAAATCGCCTCGCAGACGCTCGATGAATTCGGCGTCGCGCACGAGAGCAAAGTCGTCTCGGCGCACCGTACGCCCGATCTGTTGTTCGAATTTGCAAAAGCCGCTGAGGAACGCGGCATCGAGGTGATCATCGCCGGTGCGGGCGGTGCGGCCCACTTGCCGGGAATGTGTGCCTCCCAAACGGTTTTGCCCGTCCTTGGCGTTCCCGTCGAGAGTAAGGCTTTGAAGGGGCTTGATTCGCTATTGTCTATTGCTCAAATGCCAGCGGGCGTTCCGGTTGGAACGCTTGCGATCGGTCAGGCAGGTGCTAAGAATGCCGCACTATTGGCCGTATCGATACTGGCGAATTCGCGGCCCGAACTCAGGAAGAAGCTACACGCATTCCGTTCAAAACAAACCAAGACGATCCTGAAAACCAAACTTCCAAAATGACGACGGCAGAAATCATCGACGAACTGCGCCAATTGTCCGACCCAGCCAAGATCATGGACCTCGACCGTTATGCGATAAAGACTGCTAAGGCCTTTGGCATCCGCGCACCGGAGCTGAAAGTATTTGCCCGCGAGGTCAAGAAATTGGTCGCTGATCGTCATGCCACTGCCGCAGATCTCTGGGCAACTGGCATTTACGACGCTCGTGCAGTCGCCTTTCTGATCGATGATCCGAAGCAAGTAACGCCGGAACAGATGGACGCGTGGGCGGCGGATTTCGACAATTGGGCGACAGTTGACGGAGTCTGCGGTTATCTCTTCTGCCGGACGCCGTATGCCTACGAAAAGGGTGTTGAGTGGGCGACGCGCGAAGCCGAGTTCGAGAAACGAGCGGCGTTTTCGCTGATGGCGTATCTTGCCGTGCACGACAAAAAGGCGCCGAACGAAAAGTTGGCCGCTTTCTTACCGTTGATCGAACGGCACTCGGACGACGAACGCAATTTCGTCAGGAAAGCTGTAAACTGGGCACTACGGCAAATCGGGAAGCGAAATACTTTGCTCAATAGCCTCGCAATCGAATCGGCGAAGCGGATAAAAGCGACCGGAACAAAAGCCGGGCGATGGATCGCTGCTGACGCATTGCGCGAACTGCAAAGCTCAGCCGTGCGCGAGCGGCTACATAGGAAAAATGTCTAAAACGGTCCTTCCAAATTCAACCATCGGCGTCTTCGGCAGCGGACAGTTGGGCCGGATGTTTGCGATCGAGGCCCGCAAGATGGGCTATCGCGTACATACATTTTCACCCGAGAGTGATACGCCGACGGGGCAGGTGGCGGATATTGAGACCTCGGCGAGTTATGACGATCTCGACCGAGTGCGTGAATTTGCACGCTCGGTCGATGTGATCACGTTTGAATTTGAGAACGTGCCGTCAGCAACTGTCGCGGCAGCCGCTGAACTTACCTCGGTGTTTCCCAAGGGAGAGATCTTACATACGACGCAGAACCGTTTGCGGGAGAAGACCTTTCTCGCCGGCAATGGCTTTCCGGTCACGCCGTTTCGTCATATCACCTCGATCGAAGGCCTTCGAACAGCGGTCGGCGAACTTGGAGTGCCATGTGTTCTGAAAACTGCGGGTTTTGGATACGATGGCAAGGGACAGTCGAAGATCGCGTCTGACGCAGACATTGATGCCGCATTTGCAGCGTTGAAAGGTGCCGAGGCGGTACTTGAAGCGTTCGTAGCGTTTGAGAAAGAGGTTTCGGTCGTCTGTGCCCGTGATCAGGCCGGAAATTTTGCTCACTACGGCGTTATTGAGAATGAGCATGCGAATCATATTCTGGACGTATCGTTTGCTCCTGCGATCGTTTCCGAAAAGGCCTTTACTGAAGCTGTCGAGATCGCCCGAAATATCGCGGATACAATGGGTTACGTCGGTACGCTGTGTGTCGAGTATTTTTTGACGAAAGATGAAAAATTACTTGTGAATGAGCTTGCCCCGCGACCTCACAACTCGGGCCATCTGACTTTCGACGCGTGTGTTACATCGCAGTTCGAGCAGCAGCTACGAGCCGTTTGCGGCCTGCCGCTGGGCTCGACCGAGTTTTACCGTCCGGCGGCAATGGCAAATTTGCTCGGTGACGTTTGGCAGAATGGCGAACCGAACTGGGCAACGGCCCTACAAATGCCTAATGTCAAACTACACTTGTACGGGAAGGTAGAGCCACGTAAGAGCAGAAAAATGGGGCATCTAACAGTTTTGGCCGCTAGCGGCACCGATGCCGCTCAACTGATTAGGCAAGTTAGATCTAGCATGTGAAAAGGGTATTCGATAAAAATTCGTTTTGGAGGGTCGGGATGGTCAATATACCTTCGATCATAATTCTCACATTTTTGTTTCTAGTTGGCCCATGGGCGACTTATTCGCAACTTTCCCAGGATCGCGAGAGCCGCGACGATCCCAAGCTGAATCGGTCGCGCGGTATCGACATGCTCTATAACCTTAAGATAGCGATGGAGCGATATTACTACGATAAGAATTTTCGTGGAATAGATATTGACCAGCGATTTAAGGACGCTAACGAAAAGGTAAAGAAACTCGACACTAACGCACAGATTTTTCGTGTTATAGCTGGCGTTCTATTAGAATTCAACGATTCACACACCCGCTTTTATCCACCTGGACGCTTTAATCGTGTCGCATATGGCTTCTCAATTCAGATGATCGGAAATAAATGCTTTATCGTCGACGTCAAAAAGGGCAGTGATGCCGAGGCGAAGGGATTACGAGTAGGCGACATTGTTACAAAGATCGGCCAGTATTCGGTCACAAGGGATACCCTGTGGGTTTTAAACTATTATCTATATGAGCTGGAACCAATGCCATTGCTTCCGGTAACAATACAGAGTCTAGGGAATCCGGAGAAAACCCTTGGAATTGTCGCAACCTTTACGTCGCTCCCCGAAAGAAAAAAGGAAGAAGAAAAACTGCGAAAAGAAAAGCGTGAAAATCCTTACAAATGTCAGAAAATACCTCCATCGATGATGGCCTGCAAATTAAGGACTTTTTCGATTGAGAAAGACTTCATCGATAAAATGATGAAGGAAGTTGTTGGGAGTTCTAAACTCATATTGGATCTCCGTGGAAATCGAGGAGGTTACGTAAAAACAGAAGAATATCTGGTTGGGCATTTTTTTGATAGACAGGTTAAGATCGCCGACATGATCATGCGTAAAAAGACCGAATCGAGGGTCGCGAAACCTGTAAATGCACGTCGATTCTCCGGTGAAATTATCGTCCTGATCGATAGCGACTCCGCATCGGCATCCGAGGTTTTTGCGCGAGTTATTCAACTGGAAAAACGAGGGTTGGTAATCGGAGATGTCAGTGCCGGGGCGGTTATGACTAGCTACCAAATACCCATGGCAAACAGCCGGGGACTAAGCGGGTTTGAAACGATGTCATTTTATGGAATGAATGTGACGGTTGCCGATCTTATTATGAGCGATGGCAATAGGCTTGAGGGCGTCGGTGTAATCCCCGATCGCGGAGTGGGTCCTACTCCTGAAGCTATGATTCAACGAAACGATCCAGTCCTCGCCTTCGCCGCCGGTCTTATGGGAGCTACGATCACACCCGAAGAGGCTGGAAAGTTTGGGTTCCTTTGGAAGAAGTCGGAAGTGGTCGATGACGAGGCAACCGACGACGAGAAACCCCAAACCTACATTCCAGGCAATCGTTTCCCTATAGCGACTCCAAGGGCAACTCCAGCAAAGCCTACCAGGACGCTCGCAAGAATGTAGCCCAACGCATCGAGCCAAAGCCTCTCGCGTGTAAGCGAAAATATCTCCATCTCAAATGTCGAAAATGTCGTAAAAGCACCGAGGAAACCAACGATGATCGCGAGCCGCAGATTCTCGCTAACCTCGATGCGCTCGGCGAAGACGACAAAAAGCAGACCGATCAGAAACGATCCAACTATATTTATGACGAAGGTCGGCAAAGGAAATTTGCCCGCCGCCGTCGCGAGCGGCGAAATATTGATCAAATGACGAGCGACGGCACCGAATGCACCACCGACGGCGACCGAGGCGATCTTTAGAGCAGTTTCCACGACGCAGATTATACATCTTTCGTGCCGACCCTTCATTGCACGTGCGCAAACGCCACGTTAAACTCAAAAGTTATGGTGGAATCGCTGGCCTTCACCGCAAATGCCGGGCGGCAAGTCGTCTACGACGAGATCGTGCCTCAGGTCGCGGCGCTGATCGAGGGCGAGACAGATCTGATCGCGAATCTGGCAAATGTCGCAGCGGTGCTAAAAGAAGCGTTCGGCTTTTTCTGGGTCGGATTTTATCTTGTAAAGGATGGACAGCTTGTTCTCGGGCCATTTCAGGGGCCGCTTGCGTGTACGCGGATCGACTTTGACAAGGGCGTCTGCGGTCATGCTTACACAACACGCGAAACGGTGATCGTGCCGAATGTCGATGAATTCCCAGGCCACATCGTCTGTGCCTCGGCTTCAAAATCGGAGATAGTAGTGCCGATAATGGACCGCTCAAATGCGTGTGTCGGCGTGCTCGATGTTGATAGCGACAAGCTAGCAGATTTTTCGAAAGTCGACGCCGACGGGCTCGGTCGAGTGGTAAAGGTAATTGAGCGAATCATATAGGGCCACACGATCCCTAGCTAATAAATGACGGTAATTGAATTTCCTTATTGGGTATGGGTCTCGTTTTTTGCACTTGTGTTGTCGGCGCTCTTTGTCGACATCGGCATCGTTAATCGCAGATCGCACGCACCATCGCGACGCGAAACCTTCGTTTGGAGCACGGTCTGGGTCTCGCTGGCGCTGTTATTCAACGTATTTATCTATTCGGTCGTAAATGCCCTGTACGGCGCTCAGGCGGCGGCACTAAAGGCCAAGGAGTTTTTCACCGGCTACCTGATCGAGCTATCGCTCTCGATCGATAACCTGTTCGTTTTTCTTTTGATATTCGGTTACTTTAAAGTGCCGAAGAAATATCAGCATCGCGTCCTGTTCTGGGGCATCTTTATGGCCTTGGTGATGCGAATGGTGATGATCTTTGCCGGCGTCGAGCTGGTAGAGAGTTTTCATTGGATACTGTATTTATTCGGGGCATTCTTGATATATACCGGTATCAAGATGTTTGGCGAGGACGAGGCGTTCGAACCCGAGGACAGCGCTATAGTGCGACTGACGACCAAATTCGTCCGCATCTCGAAGCATTATGATGAAGAGAAATTCTTCGTCCAGATCGACGGCAAACGGACCGGTACTTTGCTGCTTCTCGTCCTGATCGTTATCAATGTGGCCGATCTTGTATTCGCGGTCGATTCGATTCCCGCGATCCTGGGCATTACGACTGACCGGTTTATTGTTTACACATCGAATATCTTTGCTATCCTCGGCCTTCGGACCTTCTTTTTCCTTTTGGCCGATCTAGCCGACCGGTTTCATTTTCTTAAGTACGGACTCGCTTTTGTCCTGAGTTTTATCGGTATAAAAATGCTCTTGCCTCTCGTCGCCCAAGGCTCGATAATGATACTAGGCGCCGAGAATGGCAGTATGGTGGCATCTTTTGCCAGACGCTACCTTGCTCACGAATTCGAGCAGACCGTGATCAATCTTTCTCTTGGCATTGTCGTCGGTGCCTTAATAGTCGCTGTCGTCTTGTCGCTGTTATTTCCAAAGAAATCCGAATTGTCGGAATCAGAGGAAGAATAGTTCGGCGTCTCTCTGATGGAAGACAATAAGTACCGCAAAATTTACGTCGAATGGTGGAACATCCGCAAGAGCACGATCTACGGCGTGATCGCGTTGCTTCTCCTCGCTGGGGGTCTCTATGCGGGTTTCACGTATGCATCGCGAAATAATTGGTTCATCACCGACGACACAAGTAATATCCCGAAAGACGCTGCAAAGATCGTCTCTTTCGAGGGCGAGGTGCGTATTACGCGTGCGGCTACTCGGGAAACTATCCTTGTGACGAAGGAAACGTGGGTCGCAGCGGGCGATACGGTGCAAACTCTGTCGGACGGTCGTGCGATCATACAGATGATCGACGGGTCGCGGTATCAGGTTCGGCCTAACAGTACGATCGTTGTAAAGGACACCACGTCGCTCTTTGGTGGACGCAACGTTCGCGTTAGCGTCGATGATGGTCAGGTGAATGTCCGGACTAACGAGCAGCCGACCGATACCAATAACATTGTCGAGGTCGCCGATTCCGAAAACCGACTCCTCTCGAATACGGACGCGAGCTTCGACGCCGATTCTGCATCGGGCGGCGGCGAGATACGAATCAGCCGTGGCGGTGTCGAAACGACTATCGGCGGTGAAAAGACGCTTATTGGCGAGAATGAGTTTGCTTCGGTAAATGGCGGCAAGCTCTCGGCTCGTGAGAAATTGCTCGCTCCACCGCGACAGATCTCGCCCGGCAATTCGGCCCAGATCGTCGATGCGAGTGCATCTGGCGTGGCCGTTTCGTTCTCGTGGCAAGACGCCGAGGGCAATCCGGCGTCAAATTATCACCTGCAAATATCGCGCTCCGCGACCTTTGCGTCTGACTCTATTCTTGTTGATCGGGCCGATATGCCGGGCCGCGATTTTCGGCTCGCGGGTCTTTCACCGGGCACATATTATTGGCGGCTCAAGTCGACATCGCGTTCGGGCCAGACGACAAACTGGAACGAGCAGTGGAAGTTCATCGTCGTAAAGGGCGGCGCAAACCTAACGATCGACGCCACCGAGTGGAAGGTCGAGCGAGTCGGTGGAAACATCTATTTGCTCTCGGGGCGAACCTTACCGGGCATGACTATTCGCTCTCAGAGCCGCGATACGATCTCTGGGTCGGACGGAGCATTTAAAATGCAAATATCATCGCCATCGATAGAGACTGCGGTCGAGATCGGCGACGGCCGCGGCAATCGCACGGGCTTTGTTATTTCACTACGAAACGGCAACGTGCTCCGCCGATATTGATAGACACGTGGGACATGGACACACACACAAAGATGACTACGTGCGCGGTCGCACCACGCCGCTCAAGATCGCTCTTGTACTGACCTTTGTCTACATGATCACTGAGGGTGTCGGCGGCTGGCTGACAAATTCGCTCGCCCTCATCGCTGACGCCGGACATATGCTGACCGATGTGGCGGCGATGTCGCTGACATTGGGGGCGATATGGTTCGCATTGCGCCCGGCGACGGCACGTAAGACATTTGGCTATTATCGCCTCGAGATACTTGCTGCTTTTGTAAACGGCATCGCGCTCGTTCTACTTTCTATTTTGGTGATCTATGAGGCCGTCGAGCGGTGGAATTCGCCGCCGGCGATCAACGGCGTCCGGCTCGGCATCATTGCCTTTGGCGGTCTGGTCGTTAATGTCATCGCTGCGAAATTACTCCACGGCAACCACGAGCACGATCTCAATATGCGCGGCGCGTGGCTGCATGTGATGGGCGATCTGCTCGGTTCGGTCGCCGCCCTGACCGCTGGCTTTTTGATCTGGGCAAAAGGCTGGCTCTGGGCCGATCCGGTGACGAGTATTCTCATCAGCCTGATCATTATCTACAGCTCCTGGCGACTCATTTCAGCCTCGATAAACGTACTGCTTGAAGGCACGCCCGCGCATATCGATCTTTCTGCTGTCGAAACAACGATCCTCGAAACGGATGGCGTTGATGGCGTCCATGATCTGCACGTGTGGACGATATCGTCGGGCATCGATGCACTGTCGGCGCACATTAGCCATTTTGACAGCGTTGCCCACAGCGAACTTCTTGTGCGGGTTCGCGACCGGCTGCACCAGCAATTTGGCATCGATCACCTGACGATCCAGATGGAAACAATGGATCATGAGGCCGAGGCGGTTTATGTCTGCGAGACCGGCACGAAATGCTTCGAGCCTACGACGAAGATTTAAACGCGGAGACCGCAGAGTACGCAGAGAGGTAACAAAATTTTTTCTCCTACTCTGCGTACTCAGCGGTCTCTGCGTTTAGAAATTCTTATGCAAACGATCGACCTCAAATACGGCAGTACTTCCTTCGCGTTCGGCTATGACGAATCACGATGCGAGATATTGCGCGGAGCTGAGCACGCGACATCGTTGTCCGACGCGGATATTGGCGAACGGCTCGACTCGCCCATCGATTCGCCTCCGTTAGAGGAGATCGTGCGGCCCGGCGAGAGCGTTCTGATCGTTGTTCCGGACGCAACCCGACAGACGGCCGCCGGGCAGATCGTAAATCTTGTTGTGCGTCGCCTGATCGCGAACGGCACGATGCCATTCGACATTCGCATCATCTTTGCGACTGGTATTCACCGGAAAGTCACCGACGATGAAAAGGCTGCGATCCTCACGCCATTTATTCTCCAACGAATAAAAACTCTCGACCACGACCCGCGTGATCTGATGCAACTGGTCACGATGGGCACGACATCTTGCGGCATCGAGATCGGCCTCAATCGGGCTCTTGTCGAACACGATCATGTTGTCATCGTCGGCGGAGTCTCGTTTCACTATTTCGCGGGTTTTACCGGAGGCCGTAAGCTCATCTGCCCGGGCCTCGCGTCGAGCCGCACTGTCGCCGCGACGCACAAGCTCGCCTTTGACCTGGACAGGATGGCCCGTCGCGAAGGAGTCGACACTGGGCTTCTGGATGGCAATGCTGTGCACGAGGCGTTTGTCGGGGTCGTCGAGAAACGCCCGCCGTCGTTTGCGATCAGCTCGATAGTCAATGACAACGGTAAGGCCGCCGAGCTCTATTGCGGCGACTGGCAAACCTCACATCGGGCCGCGTGCGATGCGTATTCATCGGAATATACGGTCAATATCGACGAGAAACGCGACCTGGTCGTGGCAAGCTGCAGCGGTCATCCGCACGATATTAACCTGATTCAGGCACACAAAACGCTCGACGCTGCGGCACGTGCCTGTCGCGAAGGCGGCACGATCATCTTGTTAGCCGAATGTGCCGACGGTTTTGGCCGGAGCAATTTTCTTTCGTGGTTCGAAGCGGAAGCCAGCGATGCCCTAGCCCGGACGCTCGCGGAAAAATATCAGGTCAACGGCCAAACCGCTTGGAGCCTTTTGCAAAAGACTGAGCGATTTGACGTGCGCATCGTCACGAGTCTCGACTCTGATTCGTGTACAAACATGCGTATGAAAAAGACCAGCATCGACGATGCGATCAACATGGCAAGCGACTCATCGGCATCCACTTACATCATCCCGAACGGATCTAAACTAGCTATCAGTTCCCGACTCGAAAGATAAATAAAAAAGAGGCCGCCTTTTCAGCCAGCCCCTAATAATTTGCCTAAAGCCTATTTGCTAAACCGTCGCTCCCGGATAGCCACTGCCGAGCCGACCGGATTCGCCGTCGGCGAGAGAGTTGACGAGTTCGTAGTGGAAATAGTCAAATTTGGCGGCAACCGGCGGCTGCACACGTTTGTCATACATCTCGCGTGAACGATCGATCGCTTCGCGGAGACGTTCGTAAAGATCGCTGGCGTCGCGGCCCTCGGTGACCTTTTTTTCGTTATAGAGCTTTATCTCCGAGACAAGCAGACGGGCAAAACGACGTGCGTCGTTATGGCTGCGGCGTTCGTCCTCGGCGACCTCGATCGGCAGATCAACATTGCGATCGCTTAATCGTGCCTGCGGCATCGCCGGAGCGACGACTGGTGCTTCGATCACGGCCTCAACGGCCGGTTCCATTCCGCCAACAGGCATAACTGCCGGAGCGAACTGCTCGCTGGCCGTTTCAAAGGGTGAACTTGGCTGAAATGCGGCTGACTCTATCGAACCGCCCGATCCAAAATCAACTGACGGTTCGGGCGATTGAAATGGCTCCGGCTGCGTTTCGGTTGCTGGTTCGAATGCCTTATATTCGAATTCGGTGGCTTCAGTCTCGACCGCCTCCGACGCCTCTACCGGTGCAGATCCAAAAGCAGGAACTTCTTCAGCGACCTCTACCTCGAAAGCGGGTGCGGCTTCGACTTCTGGTTCAGCGACGGCCTCGACCTGGGCTTCAACAGGTAATCCACCTTCGAACGAAATACTCTCGCTAAACGCGAAACCGCCCATTTCTTCGGCAGGCGTCTCAAATGCCGTTTCGGTAAAACTCGTTGGTTCGGCGTCAGGAGCAAAAGCTCCGCTTTCCTGCACAACCGGTTCTTCCGGTTTCGCAACCGGTGAGGCCGACGCACGCATCTCAACCGTCATACCGGCGACGCGAACGAGTACCTCTAAAGCTTCGCGATTGATCTCTCCATTCTCGCCGTCAGGGTCAGCGTAAAGTACAGCTACGCCGCGCCCGCGGGCCGTGAGCGGGATCGCATACATTCGATCGGGGCTGCCAAAATTGAGCGGTTCGAGAAATATCGAATCGTCCGCATTAGCTCCGGCGGAGCTCTCGACGGTTGCAAGCGATCTGACTGCCTCACCAAGAATAGATTCCGACGAGGTCGGAAATCGTATTTCGCGAACAGCCGACTCCAGAGCCTCATCGTCGGAGCCGAAAGCTTTCCAGCCGACAAAGTGCTCATTCTTGATAATAAAAAAAGCACCACGCGGGGCGTATTCGGACGCGTGCTGGACAAGGGTCTTGAGAATGCTCGACTGCGAATCCTTGCTACTGATGTCATTGATCGCGTCACGAATGCCGTCAAACTTCTTGACTTCGACCTCGACAACGGTCGGCTCAGCATCTACGACTACGGGCGCTAGCTTTTCGGCCTCGGCCATTGCATCTGCGGCAAGTTTAGATCCGGCGTCGCGGGCAAGATTTAGATGCTCGGCGACCAGGCTCTTGAAACCCTCGTCAAATTGATGTTCCGATTCGAAACGAGCATTAAACGACTGAAACGCTTCGTCGAACTGGCTTTTGTGCCTTTCGAACTCCGATTCGATCTTGCTCTGAAATTCCGTCGACTCTTTTCGCATTTCGGCGACGACGGTCTTTAGATAATTCTCGAATTCACTTCTAAGGCTAAGTTCGAGTTCTTCACTATTCACTAGGTTTCTCCTCCATCGGTCAACGTGCAATTTGCTTGGGTTATAGGCGGCTGGCTGAACTTGGGTAGATATACCCGCAGATATGATTGATGACACGCGTACGCCGCCATCTGCTCGATTATGACGAATCTAGCGTTAAAAAGTCAAGAAATTCTGAAGATTCAACAAAATAAATTATGTTGAACACTTGGCGAGGTCTTACGTGGCGACGACTGTGATCTCGGGATCGATCTCTTCCTGGATCATATTTTCGATCGACATGAGCGTTCCGGTGAGCGAGCTTGGGCAGCTGCCGCAGGCACCTTCGTAACGGATCTTAAGAATGTTGTCCTCAAGACCGAGTATCTCGAGCCAACCGCCGTCGCTGGCAAGGAAGGGCCTTATGCGTTCGTCGAGTAGTTCATTGATCTGTAGGATCTTCGGATCGTCGCTCGCCGCTGCAGCAATAGCCCCACCAACGGCCGCCGCCGCGGCCTTGGTTCCATTTCCGTTTGACGAAACGACCGCCTCGGCTGCCCGGATCGGGACGGCAAGGTCGGGCAATATCTCATCCCACTCGGCATCATCCGTCTTTTCGACCGTGATCATTTTGTCCATGTAAAAGACAGAAACCACCGGGCCAACGTCAAAGATCGACTTGGCAAGCTTGTCATCCACGCCGGACTCGGCGGTTTTGAATGAGTGGGAAGTGCCGTGCGACACCGGTTCCTTAAGAATAAACTTAACGGCGTTCGGGTTTGGCGTTTCCTGTATGTCAGCGATCTTGGGCATTTCTCGTTATTTCACATCCTCGATCAAGAATGTAGAATTAAATCATTACATTTTTGTCAACATTAGTTTATCGCATTTCGAGGAGAAATCACAAATTAACCGTGGGAACGAGGTAGCGTCTGAACTTGAAGCCGTGCGGAACCCCGCGAGTAAGCAAGGGCGATACACGCAAGGGTAAGAGTACCGCCATTGCTTACTCGCAGGCTTTCGGCAAGTGTTGGGCTATCGTACCCAAAAACAAAAGGCGATCGAGTTGGTGTAAACCCGACCGCCAAAACTCAAAAATACCGCAAAGCGCGAAAAAACTGCTAGCTGATCAAAAGGAGAGATAAGCGAGTTCCGTCGCCTTTACTCGGTGATGTGAATGTCTTCAGTCTTGTTGACCCGCCCGGACAAAAACATAACGCCGAACACGACCATTAATAGGGCGAAAACTATCGCTCCGATCATGTACATCGTGTTTGCCGGCGTGGTCTGCCCATACTTATAAAAGCAGAAACCAGCGATAATAAGACTAATAACAGATAAAAAGCCGTTGATCATAACTTTCACCTCAAATCGTCAAAAGATTAGACTTCCGCGACAAATCCGGCGAAACTTGAGCCTTCTTTCATGCTTCGCCGACTGATTCGGCACCTGCCCTATACATTTCAAAAAACTGCTATTGCGAATGTACGATAATACTAACTCCACTTTTGCGGTAAAGCAAGTAAATTCTTGGCGCCTAACGGCGCAATCTCGCGATGACCGTGCGGCGAATCTGCTGTAGGTCGCGAAGGAATTGCGGTTCGTGCCAAATGCCCTGATCGAACATCTCGGTGACGCGCTCGCTCTGTTCGATGCCGATCTCCATTATAAGCGCTCCGTTTTTAACAAGATGCGAAGGTGCTTCGTGAATTAGCCGCTCGATAATATCGAGTCCGCCGGGGCCGCCCGAGAGTGCTGTCAACGGTTCGTAGTCACGGACCTCGATCTGCAATGTGGCGATGTCTTCGGACGGAATATATGGCGGATTTGAAATGATGAGATCGAACCTTCCTGTAACGGCGCCGAAAAGGTCGCTCTCTATCAGCATGACACGATCATCGACGGAATGCCTGACAGCATTACGCTTCGCGACGGCAAGCGCACCTGGCGATACGTCAACCCCGACCGCATTCGCTTTCGGAACACTGTGAAGGATCGAGATGGAGATACATCCCGAGCCGATGCCGATCTCGCAGAAACTGGCATGGTCGAGAGCCGAAAGTGCGTGGATCGCCGCTTCGACCAGTAGTTCCGTTTCGGGGCGTGGGATTAGAACCTCGGGCTCAACGACAAAATCGAGACCGTAAAATTCCTGCCTACCTGTGATGTATTGAAAAGGCTCACGCGTCGAGCGACGTTCGACAGCGACGGCAAAAGCAAATGCCTCGTTCTCTGTGAGTGCATATTCGGGATGGGCGATCAGAAACGACGCGGGGCGGGCAAGCACGAATGTGAGGAGCGAGGACGCCTCACGCCGATATTCGGCGACGCCCGCCCGATCCAAGCTATCCACTGCCGCGGCCAGAGCCGACGAGATTTTCATTTACTTTTGACAACACGTGCCGGCACACCCGCGACGGTCGCACCGTCCGGCACATCGCGAGTGACAACAGCGCCCGCGCCGACCATTGCATTTTCGCCGACCGTCACGCCGGCAAGAATGGTAGCGTTCGAACCAATGCTCGCACCTTTCTTGATGGTAATAGGAACCACAATCCAATCGGCCTCGGACTGCGGCGTACCGTCTTCGTTGGTGGCACGCGGATATTTATCATTGGTAAACATTACGCCGTGACCGATAAAAACATTGTCCTCGACCGTCACGCCTTCGCAGAGAAAGGAGTGGCTAGATATCTTGCAACGCCGCCCAATCTTCACACCTTTCTGTATCTCGACAAACGCCCCAACACGGCTCTCGTCGCCGATCTCACAGCCATAGGCGTTAACGAACGAGTAGATCTTTACATCGCGCCCAAGCCGGACATCATTCAGCCGGATAAAATTCTCTCGAAGATACTCGTCTGTAAAAGTCATCGTCTGAATAATTGTAAATTGGTAATTGCCAAATTGTTAATTGGTAGAAAATGTCCTTCTGCTACCAATTCACAATCCTCCAATTTACAATTGCCAATTTAAGAAAGTTCTACCATTCGCCCGCGGTCTTTGATCGAGATCTCGGACGCTTCTAGAATACGCACGACATTTAAGCCGGCACGTCCATCGGTCAGCGGCTGTTTGTCGTTAAGAATGCAGTCGATAAAGTGCTGCGTGCCGACGGCCAGGGCTTCGGTCTGTTCGAGCTTCGGCGAGAGCATGTCGCCGGTTCGGTATTGCACGAGCGTGTCGTAAACGCCTTCGCGAGTCGTTACGTCGATGCCTTTGTCGTAGATCTTTACCTTTTCGCTCGTCTCGTTATCATCATATACGATCATCGATTTGGTTCCGCCGATCAGCGTTTTGCGGATCTTCATCGGGGCGAGCCAGTTTACGTGAAAATGGGCGATGAGGTTGTTCTCGAATTCAAGCGTAAGATATGCGATGTCTTCGAGATCGTTGCCGACGTGGCAGCTGCCGACGGCCGAGACGGCCTTTGGCTGTTGATCCAATAAGTAATCACAGATCGAAAGGTCGTGCGGAGCAAGGTCCCAGATAACGTTGACATCGTGCTGAAACAACCCCAGATTGACCCGCACCGAGTCGAAATAATAGATCTCGCCGAGACGGCCTGAAGTAATTATCTCCTTCATTTTGCGAACCGCTCCGGTGTAGATGAAGGTGTGGTCGACGAAGAGCTTGAGGTTATTCGCATCGGCAATCTCGATCAATTCCTCAGCCTCGGCCGAACTCGCAGTCATCGGCTTTTCGATAAAGCAGTGTTTCCCTGCGAGCAGTGCGCTTTTGGCGATCTCGTGGTGCGATGATACAGGCGTCGCGATAACCACCACATCGATGTCGTCGCGAGCGATCACTTCATTATGATCGGTCGACGTTTCGATGCCGTGAAACATCTTTTGCATCCTCGCGAGCCGGACCTCGTCATGGTCACACGCAACGACGCCATCGACCGCGTCAGCCGAGAGGAAATTTCTAATTAAATTTGGCCCCCAATAACCGGTGCCGATAACTGCAACTTTCATAAATGTCGGACCGCAGGCTGCCAGCCTGCGTGTTCCTTTCCAAAACTAAAATCTATAAAATGCTTCAATTGCGAGACTCGGGGGCTGGCAGCCTGCGGTCCGACGGTCAATGCCCGCCTTTCGCGAGCAACATCACCGGGAGCGTTCTGAACAATATCCTCAGATCGAACAGCGGCGACATATTGTCTATATAGAATAGATCAAGTATCACCATATCGTTAAAGTCCACGGCCGAGCGACCGGCGACCTGCCATAGGCCGGTGCAGCCGGGAATGACGGAGAGGCGACGGCGGTGCCAGTCCTGATACTGCTCGAGTTCGTATGGCATGCACGGACGCGGGCCGACAAGGCTCATCTCGCCTTTGAGTACGTTGAACAATTGCGGCAGTTCGTCGAGGCTCGTCTTTCTTAAAAAACGGCCGATAGTCGTGACACGCGGATCGTTCTTGATCTTTTTGACCGCAGCGTCAGATTCGCCCTGGATCAGATTGCTGACAAACGCACGATGCGACGCGTCGTCATTGCCTGCGTGCATTGTGCGAAACTTATAGAATTCAAATGGCTTACAGTCCTTGCCGATGCGAGTGTGGTTGTAAAATATCGGCCCTTTCGAGGTCAGTTTAATTAGCAGAGCGATCACGAGAAAAGGTATAAAAAGTACGATCAGCCCGATACCGGTGACAACGAGATCGAAGACACGCTTGTACACGCTAAACAAAGCGTTGTCGTAATTCTGCGGCATCTTCATGATCGGGATGCCGAGATATTTTTCGAGCAGAACCTTTTCCGGGATGATGTTGTAGAGCTCCGAGACGAGTCGCACCTCGGCTTTCGTATCCTGAGCCTTGTCGATGATCTCGAGCAGCGTTTTGTGCGTGACATCGCTCTCGGCGATGATTATCTCGTCGATATCGTGTTCCTCGACCAGCCGGTTGAGTTCGGTGAGATTGCCGAGATTTGTGAGATGTTCAAAGACGCGTTCGCCTGTTGTAAGCTCGTCGTTGATAAATCCAACGACCTTAAATCCATGGCTGTCATCTACCTCGATCTGCGCCGCGACCGTCTTTGCTGTGCGGTCTTTGCCTATGATCGCGACACGCCGCTCGAGTATTTTTTTCTGCGAAGCAAAAGCAAACAGCCGCCGAAAAACCAACGTTCTAAACGCAACAATCGTCACCAGCGAGATCCCGACAAACATCGCCAGCACCAGCCGCGACTCAACAAAATCGAGCCGCTTAAAGACAAACGTGATCAATATCAACCCGATCAGCCCGTAGATCAGCGACTTAAATATCGACACGACCTGCTCGCCGAACGACATGAAGTTGTTCAGCTTATAGAGATTGAAATGCTGAAAAATAACGATCCAGACTAGCGAATAAACGACGATCAACGCACCTTGTGTTCGTACAAGCGGTCTTGAAAGCAGTTCGACCAGCGGCACACCATAAAACCGTATTAATATAGCCGCAACCCAAGCCCCGAGCAGCAACGCATAGTCGCAGCCCGCGAGAAAGAACTTGTATTTTGGGTATTGTTTGAACATTGGTGGCCGACGGATTTTATGAATTGCCACTAGCTTTAGCTAGTGGTTAGTTTTGAAAAAAAGTTTCCCGGCTTTAGCCGAATGAAGAATTGGGCTAAAGGAATCTGATAGTTAAGTCGTTGTTTGGCTAAAGCCTGTTGTAAGTTTTCTCGCCACCCACTAGCTAAAGCTAGTGGCAATTCATAAGAACTTCTCGATCTCGTCTATTACAAACTTTTCGACACGGTCGGTCAATCCGTCTAGATTCTTCATTTCCGTTCGGCGGCGAAGATCGATGTAAGCAATGTCGCCAATCTCACGAACAAATGTAATCAGCCCTTCCTTCTCCATCTGAGCGTCGAGCGAACCCAAACGTCCGGCGAAAATGCTGTAAACCGGCACGCCGATCAATGCGGCTTCGCGGTTCATCGTCCCGCCGCCTGAGATCAGCAGATCCGCCGCAAATGCGAGCTGCAAACCATCGACGGCCTCGCGCAGAATGGTGAAACTGCCATGTGACAATGCCATACGTTCGATCGCAGACTCGATCTCATCTGCCTGTTCGGCTGTTCTGGGCACTATTGCGGTGAAAACGCCGTCGGAGCGGAGCAGATGTTTGAGGAGCCCATCGAATATTTCTTCACTTTTCGATGAGTGATAGTTCGCGGTTGTTGCTGGTGGACGCAGAACCGCGAAAACGTTTTCCGGATCACATTCGTGCTTTGCAAGAAACTCTAGCCTGAATGCAGTGTCTGGTTGAAATCCGCGAATATACAGCTCTTCCTTGATGCCCGGATATTTGACGCGTTTTTCTTTTGCAAGTCCGATCTCGTCGAGCACGTTGTTGGGAATTCGCTCAGGTACGAGAACGCGGTCCGAGAAGGTATTGAAGATATGCGTCTCGGTGAATTCGTAATCGTACATCGTTATGACCGGTATCTTGAGCCATCTCGCAGCCAGAACCATCGAACGCGAGCCGTGGCTAACCGCGACTGAGGCCGTCGAACCGCCGCTCTTGATGAACGCGGCCAGTTGCCGTGCCCGCCCAAGCGTGCCGAGAATTTTGCTGAGCTTTCCTTTGCCGTGGTGTCGGCCGATGACTGTGAAGGTACCATCGAGGCCGTTCAATTTAAGTAGTTCGATGGTCTGCGAATGTTCGCGGGCCGTGACGACGACACTAACGCCGCTCTCGCGATAATGCCGTATTACCGGCACAAACAGCGGCACGTGCGGTGAATTATCGAGGTCGATCCAGATTGTTGGGGGCGGGTTTATCATGCTCAGAGTGCAAGCTTCAGCTTGTTTTGCGGCGCCAGAAACAAGCTAAAGCTTGCACTCTGAACTTACGCCGCAGTTTCCGCAGAACGCGAAACCGAACTCTTCAGAACATCACACACATGCACGATCATCTCATCCGTCAACTCCGCATACATCGGCAAACTAAGCAGTCCGCTCATCTGTGAATGGGCTACCGGGAAATCCGTCGGCTGATGACCGAGGTGTGCGTATGCTTCGAGAAACGGCAGAGCGGTCGGGTAATGTAGGCCGGTGTCGATGCCGGCCTCGTTCAATTTGGCAGCAACGCTGTCACGGTCTGCGACGCGAATTACATATAGATGATATGTGTGACGCGAGTATTCGGGTGCGTGCGGCAGCGGAATTCCGGTGTCGGCAAGTAGCTCGTTGTATCGGGCGGCATTTCGCCTGCGTCCTTCGAGCCATGCGTCGAGGTGCTTTAGTTTTAGTGAAAGCACCGCGGCCTGGATGCCATCGATGCGGCTGTTTCGTCCGATGATGGTGTGTTGATACTTTGCCGGCTGGCCGTGATTTGCGATCAAACGGCAGCGGGCCGCGAGATCGGCATCATTTGTGACGATCGCTCCGGCGTCGCCGTACGCACCTAGATTTTTGCCGGGATAAAAGCTGAAAGTTGCGATATCTCCGAATGTTCCGGTTCGTTGGCCTTTGTAGTCAGCACCGTGGGATTGGGCACAATCTTCGAGAACTTTCAGGCTGTGTTTATTTGCGATGGCCATTACCGAGTCCATCTCGGCGGGCAGGCCGTAGAGATGAACCGGGATAATTGCTTTGGTTCGCGACGTGATCTTTTCCTCGATCTTGGACGCGTCGATGTTAAAGAAATTTGTTTCGCAATCGCCGAAAACAGGTGTTGCACCAACGTTGCTGACTGCTTCCGCAGTCGCGAAGAATGTGTTCGCGGGAACGATCACCTCATCGCCTGCATCGATGCCGAGAGCCGCCAGAGCGATCTCGATCGCGTCGGTGCCATTACCGACGGCCACGCATTCGTTTGCCCCGATGTAGGCGGCAAACTCGGCTTCGAACGCCGCCGCATATCTGCCCGCAACAAACGACGTATTTCCGACGACGTCCAATATCGCAGCGTCAAACTCGTCTTTGAGGCTCAGGTACTGGGCTTTTAGGTCAACAAAAGGAACTCGCATAAAACGTGATTTTACCTCATTTCGCACGATTGTCGCGAAAAGGCACGGTTTTGTTTATAATCGCCAAGCGTGAAGCAGATACTCCAAAACATGAAATCCGGCGTCCTGACCGTCGCCGACGTGCCGCCGCCGAGCGTGCGGCCCGGCCATTTATTAGTGCGAACAGCCGCCTCGCTGATCAGTGCCGGGACCGAGAAATCGAAGATCGATCTCGGCAAGAAGAGCCTTTTTGGAAAGGCGAAAGAGCGTCCTGACCTGGTAAAGAAGGTTCTCGACAAGGTCAAAAGCGAAGGCCTCGCGAGTACATTTAGTGCAGTCAAGGCCAAGCTCGATGCCGCAGTAGCCCTCGGTTACAGCGCCGCCGGAACGGTCGTCGAAGTTGGCGAAGGCGTCGACGGATTTAGCGTCGGCGACCGCGTTGCGTGTGCCGGTGCTGGTTTTGCATCGCACGCCGAGATGATCTCGGTGCCAAAGAATCTGTGCGTCCGCATTCCCGATGGTGTGTCGTTCGATGCTGCATCGTTCGGCACATTGGGGGCCATCGCCTTGCAAGGTGTTCGGCTGGCCGAGCCGACGCTGGGCGAGGCTTTTGTCGTGATCGGCCTCGGTCTGCTCGGGCAGATCACTGTGCAGCTTTTGCGCGCCAACGGCTGCCGAGTTTTTGGCGTCGATACGGACGAATCAAAATTTGACCTCGCTCGCGAGCTCGGAGCCGAGATGTGCTCGACGCCTGGCGAAGCTGCGAGTTCGATCGCCCGTTGGTCGCGCGGTCGCGGGGCCGATGCCGTTTTGATCACTGCGGCGACCAAATCTAACGATCCGGTCGATCTCGCCGGTGAAGTTTCACGCCTCAAGGGCCGTGTAGTCGTCGTCGGCCTTGTTGGGATGGACGTTCCTCGTGAGACATATTACGAACGCGAACTTACGCTGCAACTCTCGATGTCCTACGGCCCGGGGCGTTACGACGCCGAGTATGAAGAACGCGGCCACGATTATCCGTTCGAATACGTTCGTTGGACCGAAGGGCGAAATATCGAGGCATTTCTCGATCTCATCGCGAACGGCAGCATCGACATCGACCGCCTGATCACGCACCGTTTCCCGATCGAACAGGGCGAAGCCGCGTACAAGCTCATCGAGGGAGCAGCCACTGAACCGTATCTTGGGATCGTGCTGCAATATGACTCCGCGAAACCGCTCGAACGAACGATCACGCTAAAACCAGCGTCGTCGCCCGCTTCGGCTGTGAGAATCGGGATGATCGGAGCTGGAACATACGCGCGGAAATTTCTCCTGCCAAACCTTAAATCCAACGGCGTCGATTTCCGCTCCATTGCGACGGCCTCCGGCCTCTCGGCGAGTGACATCGGTTCGCAATACGGATTCACATCGTGCGTCTCTGACGGCGAGCAGGTGATCGACGATGCGGACACCAATCTCGTCGTTATCGCGACCAGGCACAACAGTCACGCCTCGCTTTCCGCAAAGGCTCTCGCGGCGGGCAAGCACGTCTTTGTAGAAAAACCGTTGGCGATGAATGACGGCGAACTCGACGCTGTGATCGAAGCCGCACAAGGTTCGTCCGCTAGGCTGATGGTTGGCTTTAATCGCCGGTTTTCTCCGTCCGCTCAGCAAGCGAAGCAGCATTTCGCCAGTCGCCAGTCACCGCTTTCGATACTTTATCGCGTTAATGCCGGACGCATCGCGGGCGATAGCTGGATCCAAGACCGGGTCGAGGGCGGAGGTCGTATTGTCGGCGAGGTTTGTCATTTTATCGATCTGATGCATTATCTTACGGACTCGGTCACGACGCGTGTTTTTGCCGAGGCCGTGTCGAGCCGCGATGCTGAGATCACCGAAGCGGATTCGGTGTTCATCACTTTGAAATTCGCCGACGGTTCGAATGGCACGATCGCGTATCTCGCCGAGGGCGACAAAACTCTTGCTAAGGAACGCATCGAGGTCTTCGGCGAAGGCCGCTCGAGCGTGATCGACGATTTTCGACGCGTCACGATGTACGCGGGCGGGCGTGAGACAAGCAAGAAGTCGCTTGGACAGGACAAAGGGCAGACGGCCGAGCTCAAAGCGTTGTGCGATTTTGTAAAGAACGGTGGCGATGCTCCGATCGGTTTCGATGACCTTGTGACGACCACACGAGCCACTTTCCGTATTCTCGACTCGCTCTGCACAGGCCAGCCCCAAACGGTTTGAATTGCCGTTGGTTTCAGCTAACGGCAATTAGTCGATAAAGCTCTGCATCCAAATCTCTAAGACCAGTAGCTGGAATACCTGCAAATTGAGGTCTTCCCTGCCGGAGAGATTGGTGTAGATGAGCCGTCGGATCTCGGCCGGATCAAACAGGCCGCGGTCTTTTATCTTCGACTCTGACAGATATTCCTCGACCATCGGCTTCAGCGGCCCCCGAAGCCATGCTCTGATCGGGGCCCCAAAACCAGCTTTCTTACGCCAAACAGCGTCATGCGGCAAGAGCTTTTCGGCGGCACGCTTGAGGATGTACTTACGTTTTAGTCCGCGAAGTTTCATCTCGACGGGCATGCGAGCGGCCAGTTCGACTAGTTCGATATTGAGGAAAGGTACGCGGACCTCGAGATTTGCCGCCATCGACGTTTTGTCGGTGTAGGCGAGATTGAGGCACGGCATGAAGGTCTTGAAATCGACGTAGAGCAGGCGATTTAGCGGGTCGGCAGTTTTTACCTTTTCAAAATAAAGCCGGTGGTGGCGATAGGCATCGAAGCTGGCCGCCTCGCTCTTTAGAGCGTCACCGTAAAGTCTCTGCTTTGCTCCGGCTGTGAAGTAAGTGCCAAAACCGAGATATCGATCTTCGAAATCGAGTGCAGCACTTCGCGAAAATTTGTTTGCGTTCCTCAGCGGTGCCGTCAGGCGACCGGGCATTCCGCCCGGTGTCAGGCTGGCGATCGCTCCGAAAAGCGGCCTCCGCACAGATGCCGGAACGATGTCGAAAAGGCGGGCCAGCTTCATCGCCAGCTGTCGCGGATAACCGGCAAAAACCTCATCGCCGCCGACACCTGAGAGCAGAACGGTCAGCGTCTCACGAGCAGCTTTTGAAATGAGATAGCTAGTGATAATGGCGGGGTCGGCGATAGGCTCGTCGCAGTGATAGATGAGCTTTGGCAGCAGGTCGGCCACGTCGGGCTTGAGCATTATCTCGTGATAATCGGTGTCAAAAAGCTTGCCGATCTGCCTTGCCCAGACGGCGTCGTCGGGGATGATGTCGTATTTGAGATCGTCCTGCTCGATACCGACCGTGTAGGTCGAGACGCGTCGACCGTCGCTGTGTTCATTCATCAGCGCAACGATCGAGGACGAATCGACCCCTCCGGAGAGAAACGATCCCAGCGGCACGTCGGCGACCATTTCCATCTGGACGACACGGTCCAAGGTTTCGAGGGTCGCATCACGCCAGTACTGTTCGCTTCGCCCATGGTCGATCTCGTCGAAGGAAAGATCCCACCATTCTGTCTGCTTCAACTCGCCGTTCTTCCACTTCAGATAGTGACCGGGTGGGAGTTTGTAGATGTTCTTGAATAACGTGTGCGGGTCGGGCGTCCAGAGGAATGTTAGGTATTGATCGAGAGCCTCGCGGTCTATCTCAGCTTTGATCAAACCAGTCGCAATGATCGCCTTGACCTCGGAAGCGAAAACGAACGAACCACCGATCTCGGTAAAATAGACCGGCTTGATCCCGGCACGATCGCGGACCAAAGTCAGTTCTTTTTCAACATCGTCCCAAACGGCGAAGGCGAACATTCCGTTCAACTTGCCGAGACATCCGACATTCCACTCGCGAAATGCTTTGAGTAGGACCTCGGTGTCCGATCCCGACGTAAACGCTACGCCCTTTCCTTCAAGCTCACTGCGGATCTGTTTGTAATTGTAGATCTCGCCATTCAGAACAAGTGCGTAGCGGCCATCGTCGGTCAACATCGGCTGATGCCCCGCTGGGGATGTGTCGATGATGGACAGGCGGCGATGGCCGAGGCATGCTTTTAATTTGTCCGAACTAAACGCGTCTGAAACGAACACGCCTTCATCGTCCCGCCCGCGATGCTCGATGGACTTAAGAGCCGCACCGATTCGCGTTTGTGGGTCGTGAGAGATTATTCCGGCGATTCCACACATAACTTAAGATTAAGAGTGTCAACCACAGATAAATACGGATAGACACAGATAGATCAAAATCTGTGTTTATCTGTGTCCATCTGTGGTTAATTTTTCTTCTTCATCGTCACCCATAGATGCCAGCCGAGTAAGCTCGCCAGCGGCAAACGATGCACCGGCAAGGGTGGTGCGTGCATAAATTCCTTGTGAGTTTCTAACAGCTCAAAATCTACGAAATCAGCCTCGATCTCGCGGCGACTGTACACCTTTGAATACGGATTGAACGGCCCGTCGGTGCTCACGTTAATAAAGTTCGGCATCGCGAGATATTTACTGATGCCAGCTTTTTTTGCGTTGGCGAGGTGATCGCCGTAGATGCCGCCGGCCTTAACGCCAAGCCCATACATTGCGAGCAGACCAAGCCTCCGAGCGACTGAGATCGATACAAGATAATTCAAAGACCACTTTGCGTAGACCATCGCGATCAGCCGCCCGCTTGGTTTTAGCACCCTTGCGATCTCCGCCTGAGCTATTTCGATCTCCGGTATGTGGTGCAGTACGCCGTGGCTAAATACGATGTCGAATGAATTATCCTCAAACGGCAATTCCAACGCACTTGCTTGCTCGATCCTCTCAAAATCAAGGCCTCGCAACTCGAACCGCATCCTCACTCGCTTGACCGATTCCTCCGTCAGGTCTGCACCGCTGTAAACGCCGCCACGTCGTGCTATCTGCTCCGCGTCAGCTCCCTGCCCAAGTCCGATCTCCAGAACGCGTTTGCCGGTGAAATCGATGCGGTCGAGATTTTTCAGAATATGCGGTTCGAGTGAGTATCGGAAATCGTCATAACGACGAAAAAACTCTTCGTATTCCACCCGCGTCTCGTCGTTGAGATCGCCGACGAGTTCCGCCCCGCAGGGGTGCGTCTGCCAGAAGTCTTTGATCTCAGTTTCCATCTTCTTAGTTGCTTTCCGCCTCGATCAGTCTTGCAATAGCATACGCCATCCATGCCTGTCCCCAACGCATATACGGCGTTTTGACTGGCCCGTTCTTTCGCAGTTGGTAATAGAAAGATCCGTCGTTGTTTTGCATGTTGGCGATCGTCCAGTCCGCGATTTTCGACCCCATCGGCAACATTCTCTGATCGATCGCCTGTAGCTCTGACATGGTCGATATCGCTACTGCGGCCGAGTGAATATCGATCGGGTAGGTTTCCTTGTTGTAGTATTTCGGCGTGCCGTCATCGAGAAAGAAGTTGTTTAGCCAGTAGGCTCCGCCGAGGTTGATCGCGTCGAATGTATCAGATTGTAGATCTTCGATATCACTAGAAATGCGATAGAGCGAGAGCAAGACGTAGGCTGTGTGAAAATTATCGACCCACTTTTGCGATTCGTCTGCTCCATAGATCCAAGCCCCGCCTTTGTTTTGGCGACGGATGACAAATCGAACGGTTTTCGCGGCCATTTCTTGATATTCGTCGTTGCCGATCGCAGCTCCAACGCGCGCCAAGGATTCGCCTGCCAGCAAACTCGCATTAAAGATCACGCTGTGGTCTATGGGTGTGTAGCTAAAGCAAACTTCGTCGTCCGTCTCGTCGATCCGGTTCAGTTCGTTGAGAACAAACAAGCAGATCTCGTCGGCCGCATTCAGATATTTCTCGTCACCAAACACATCATAGGCTTCCATCAACGCCTGCGAGGCAAAGGCTGTCGGAACGATCGCCGGAGTTCCCTTAGGAGCGTAAAAGACACGCGACTGCCAATCGAAATTGTAGCCGAAGGACATCGTCGCTCTTCCGTCTTTCGCTTTTCCGACGATCTTTGTTTCTAATAGCCGATCAAGCAATTGAACGGCATTTTCCATGTGTGTGGTCTCTTTCGTGACGCGAAAACGCGATAGCTCGGCAAGGGCAAACAGTGCCAGCCCTTTCGGATTTATGCCTTTCGTGACGCCGAATGCCCCGCGGAGATCGACCGTTGATCGCTTGAACATTTGCAGCCACGCGAGCCTTGCGAGCCTCACGTGCTTTAGCGGGGTGAGTTGAAACAGGTGGCTGTTCAGCCCGTCAAACGGATCGTGACCGGCAAAATCTCGCGTTTCGCAATATGAGAAAAGCTGATCGTAGATCTCTGTGAGGTGTGTGGACATAGCGGGTTCGGTATGAGGTTATCACAAACGTCGCGTTTTGCCCTTTGTGCCGAAAAGCTAGATAATAGGGCTTCACGAGTGAGCGTCCTATGAAATTCTTCTCCGACATACGGCTTCTGCTTTTGGCCATCTGGCTCGGGGCGGCGGTGTTTTTTATCGGCGTCGCTCAGAGTGCGTTTGCGGTCTTGCCGGAGCGTGAACTGGCCGGTGCGGTGGTAAACCGAAACCTTACGATACTCAATTTCGGAGCGATGGCGATTGCCGCTATTCTAATCGTGACCTCCCTGTTGGGTACCGCAAATCTGAACAAATTCTGGCTCTGGATCGAGCGATTCTTGCTCTTGGTCGTCGCGGCGGCGGGTGCGGTCGGGCAGTTTGTGATCGGATTTTGGATCGCGTCGGTACGTGCTCAGATCGGCAGGCCGATAGATCAGGTCGCGGTGGACGACCCTCTGCGGATACAGTTCAACACGCTGCACATGTGGTCGGAGTGGACGTTGCTTGCGGGAATGGCCGCGGCGCTGATAGCATTCTTTATTATTTCAAATCGGAAATTTGGTACGGCAAAGGCTGTGGCCGATAACCCGTACGATTTCTCAAAAGAATTTAAGGCCTGATATGGAATTGATCGAAAACCTAAAGACATATAACGACCGCTTTGCCCGCTGGAATGGCAGCATGTCGAATTATCCGTGGGTTGAGAATGTCCACGCTCCGTTCACACCAGTGCGCCGGGCGTTGCCGATGATGAATTTGGCACTCATCACGTCGACCGGTGCATACCTCAATGGCACGGAGGCCTTTGATCTGGATTCGAAAGACGGCGATCTGAGCTATCGCGAAATACCGATCGAGGTCGAGGCCGCTGACCTTTCATATTCGGCTAAAGGCTATGATCCGAAGGCTGTCACGGAAGACCGCAATGCTCAGATACCGATCGACCGTTTGCTCGAATATCAGTCAAATTCCGTGATCGGCAGCCTGAACAGCGTTTGGTGGTCGATCAGCAGCCACATTCCGAATGCCGCCCGTGTCGCTGCCGAGCTCGGCCCACAACTGGCTGAGCGTTTGCATCGTTACGAAGTTCACGCCGCACTTCTGATACCGGCATCCAAACTTTGCCACCAGACACTCGGCATCGTAGCCCGTGCCCTTGAGGTCTCAGGCATCCCGACGATTTGCCTTTCGGTCGATCCGTCAGTAAACGACAAGACCCGTCCGCCGCGAACCGCCTACTACACCGGCGAACTCGGCTCCGTCGCCGGTCAACCCAACTGGCCCGAGTACCAACTCCGTATTCTCGACGAATCTCTAAGACTGATGGAAACATTCGACCAACCCGGCTCAAGAAAGCTGACCGTCGAGCACGAGTCCCAAGTCGAAGCCGCTCGAGGAGAAAGATAAGATTTTTGCCCGCGAAACACGCGAAGAGAGCTAAATAAGGAGAACTACAAAGGTTTTTATTATTCGCTTAGATTCGTGTTATTAGCGGAAAAAAAATCTCATTTTCGTCTTTTTCGCGTATTTCGCGGGCAATCATCTTCCGGACATCTGCCACACCTTCAACGCCTCGATCGGGTAGATGAGCATGATGATGTTGATTATCAGGCTGTCGCGGATCCAGAAGATGAGGATTGCTTCGGTCGTCAGAAAGAGGACGAGTGAGCGCCAGAACTTGAGTTTGTATGCGATAGCGAAGCCAGTGGCGCAGCAGATGATATCGGCGAGGGAATTGATGATCGAGTCGCCAAAGTAGTCGAGCGACAAAGTGACCGTGCGGTAACGCTCGATGATGTAGGACGAATTCTCCGCGATCTCCCAAGTGCTCTCGATCGCCACGGCCAATGCCAAACGCCACGCCATCGGCATTTTTCTGAACACCAAACCGATCAGCCAAAATTCAAGAACACCATGCAGAACGTGTGTAAACGCATACGGGTCGAGGATATGCTGCGAATTATGCGTCGTCCAAATGTCCCACGACCACGGCGTGAAATCGCCCACCTGACACCACCACACGCGGCCTTGAAAATACAGGATGACGGCGGTGGCAATAAAAATCAGGCCGCATACGACAAGCGCTTTGGGCTGGAACAGTTTGTCGAAGGTTTCGTCACTCATCGCATCTGATTGTCGATTCGTTTGGGAAATTTATCAAGCAGACTGGAGGGCAAGCATCCCTTCTTGCCAGAAAGCCCGACGGGGCAAGCAAGGATGCTTGCCTCTCCAGTCATTTCCGATCCCGCATCTTTTGCGTAACAATCTTGTCCTAAGTGAACCGCGACGAAAACATCAAACGAATCCGGACACGCAACCTACCCTGGGACATCATCGTCATCGGCGGCGGTGCGACCGGCGTCGGCTGTGCTCTCGACGCCGCTTCTCGCGGTTATGATGTACTGCTCCTGGAACAACACGACGTCGGCAAAGGCACGTCGAGCCGCTCCACAAAGCTGATCCACGGCGGCGTCAGGTATCTCAGGCAAGGCAATATCTCGCTCGTCCGCGAAGCTCTAATAGAACGACATGTTCTCCTGCAAAATGCTTCGCATGTTGTTCGTACACAAGAGTTTATCGTTCCATGCTACAGCCTGTGGGGGAAGCTGTTCTATGGGATCGGGCTGAAAGTCTACGACCTGCTCGCCGGTAAACACCGCATCGGAAATTCGCGTATCTTATCGCGGAAAGAAACCCTCGAGCGTCTACCAACGGTCAACCCCAAAGGCCTGACAGGCGGAATTCTCTATCACGATGGCCAGTTTGACGACACGCGGCTATTGATAGATATGGCGTCTACGGCGGCTGGTCGAGGTGCGGTTTTGCTAAATTACGCCCCCGTTCTCGATCTTCTGGAAGACGACTTGGGAGCGATCGTCGGGGTCAAGTTTGAAGATGTCGAGACAGGCGAGGTACATAAGATACGCTCGCGGAGCGTTATAAACGCAACCGGAGCATTTTGCGACCCGCTTCGAAAGTTGGCCGATCCGAAGGCAAACCCTGTCGTTACATTCGCCCAAGGGTCGCACATCGTCCTCAACCGTCGATTTTTGCCGCTCGACGCCGCAATGATGATCCCAAAAACGAGCGACGGCCGCGTCCTGTTTTGCATCCCATGGCACGAACACGTTCTCGTCGGCACCACCGATACGCCGGTCAAATCGGCAAGTCTCGAACCCGAAGCACTCGATGCCGAGATCGACTTTATTCTCGAAACTGCAGGTGAATATCTCACGTCAAAGCCGACACGAGACGACATCCAGAGCATGTTTGCCGGAATTCGTCCGCTCATCGCCAAGGGCGACGTCAAAAATACGGCATCACTATCACGCAGCCACGAGCTGTTTGCCGACGATTTCGGCCTAATCACGATCACCGGCGGCAAATGGACGACCTATCGCCGCATGGCCGAGGACGCGGTGAATAAGGCTGCGGAGATCGGGCGGCTTGATACCGCTGACTGCGTAACTGAAAACTTGAAGATCGGAGCTCCCGTTGCAAGCGAAGGAGAAATTCTTCATCCCGATCTTCCTTACCGGGATTCTGACGTCATACGAGCGGTTCGCGACGAGATGGCCCGCACTGTCGAAGATGTGCTTGCGAGACGGATGCGTGCGTTATTTCTAAACGCCTCTGCAGCAATCGAGGTGGCTCCGCAAGTCGTCGAAATGATGGCCAAAGAATTGGGAAAGGATACAGAATGGTGTGCCGCAGAAGTGAAGCGATTTACGGTGATAGCGAAGAAATATTTACCTCGCTAGTAAACTAGTTTTAAGACAAACGCTCCCCAGCGTCGCTGAAAGGCCATCATATCGCGTTCGCCTAGGACGCGTTGCAGCGTTTTGTAGCCGGTCGGATCTGTCTTGGCGTTCGCCGTAAATTCTTTGTAGAACTTCACCAAGAGCTTTTTCTCTTGCAGGTAATAGCAAAGATAGCGGGCCTGAGCGTAATTCGTGCCGGTGTCTTCGCGATAGAATTCGGTGGTCGACATCGCGGTCATCGCTTTGAATGTGGGAACGATCTTCGTTCGCAGACTATTCTGCAAACCCCGCAGCCGCCAATTCGTATAGCCGTATATGTGCCCATTGACGGTGCCCGATTGTTCGTAGAGCGAACCCAAACCTTCATTAAACCATGCAGGCGAATCGGGAAAATTCGCCTCGATAAACGGATGTACGATCTCGTGAACCAACGTGCCGCCGCCGGTGGCGATGTTCATTATTAGGGCTCTTTTTGAAGGCGAATAGTATCCGTAAGGCGTGTCCGGCTCGTCGCCGAAGAATTCCTTGGCGTGTTTGCGGTAGGAAACTTCGTCCTTGAAAAGCCAGATCTCAAGGATATTTGCGGGATCTTTTGCGAAATAGTCTTGCTTTAGTCTTGTCACCGTGCCGCGTATTATCTCATTGGCCCAGAGCGTCACGCGGTCTACTGGTTCGTCACCGATGACGATGAAAGGGCGTTCGATGATGACGGTGAAGCTGCGGTCCTTTAGTTTTGTTCGGAGCTGTGAGGCCTGGCGTTCAAAGGCGGCGGGGCTTGTATCAGAAATGGAATAGGCCGCGGTGGTGAGCAATAGAGCGAAAATTATTGTACACGCGGCCTTTGTCAGCATATCTATTCGGTCGAAACCACATCCTCGCCTTTGAGCGCCGCGTTGAGCGTGTGCCAGCTGAGCGATGCACATTTGACGCGCGCGGGGAACTCTAAGACGCCTGCAAATATTTTTAATTTGCCGAGATCGTTTTCCTGCGTCTCGGTGTCGAGCTCGCCGGTGACCATCGCGTGAAACTCGCCAAAGATCGCCTCAGCCTCGGCCTTGGTTTTCCCCTTCACCGCCTGCGTCATCATCGACGCCGAGGCCTTAGATATCGCACAGCCCGAGCCCTTGAATGCAACATCCGTCACCGTGTCGCCATCGAGACTGACATAAACCCGCAACGCATCGCCACACAACGGATTCTTGCCATCGGCATACTGATCGGCATCCGAGATCTCACGAAAATTCCGCGGATTCTTGTTGTGCTCTAAAATTACTTCCTGATATAGATCGCTTAGTTCTGACATCTATTTGTTAAACTTTCTCAAAACCCAACCGGATATTCTGTAAAGAAAAAATGAATTGACTAGAGCAAAAATTATGTAAAGCGGTGCAAAAAAGCCAAAAATCTCACCGTGCGTTAAAAGGAAAAGGATGAAAATCAAACCGCTTCCCGGAAGCGTCACCAATGTTAAGAGAGATGCCCAAAAAACATCTAAATATCCTTCCCGATCCACTGCAAAAACTAGTGAAACTAAGACCAGCCCCAAATAAAGAACTGGAAACAAAAATTTCAAAATCCTGCTAATTATTTTCAATTAACTAAAAACCTCAATTGCCTTCTGCACCGCATCGGCCAATTTATCGACTTCCTCTCTCGTATTATAAAACGCAAAGCTCGCTCTCGCCGTTGCCGGGACGTCGAAAAATTCCATCACTGGCTGTGCGCAATGGTGGCCGGCACGGACGGCGATGCCTTGTTGGTCGAGGATGGTGCCGATGTCGTGCGGGTGGATGCCTTCGATGGTGAATGATAGGACGGATGCTTTTTTGGCTGCAGTGCCGATGATCTTGACCTCGGGAATGTCGCCGAGGCGTTCGGTCGCGTATTCGAGCAGTTCGTGCTCGTATGCGGCGGCGGCTTCGAAATCGATGGCGTTTATGTAATCGATCGCGGCTCCGAGCCCGATGCCGGCGGCGATAGCCGGCGTGCCTGCCTCGAATTTGTCCGGGATCGGTGCAAACGTCGTCTTTTCAAAACTCACGGTGCGGATCATACCGCCGCCGGTCTGATACGGTGGCATCGCATCGAGCCATTTTCGCTTGCCGTACATCACGCCGCTGCCGGTCGGGCCAAACATTTTGTGGCCCGAGAAGATAAAGAAATCGCAGTCGAGATCCTGCACATCGACCGGAAAATGCGGCACGCTTTGGGCGGCATCGACACAGACGGGCACGCCGAATTTGTGTGCCGTCGCGATCATTTCTTTGACGGGATTGACGGTGCCGAGGCTGTTAGAAACATGCGTGACCGCGACCATCTTGGTGCGTTCATTGAGCATGTTCTCGTATTCATCGATGATCAGCTCGCCGCGTTCGTTCATCGGGATCATGCGGATCGTCGCACCCTTTTCCTCGGCGATCATCTGCCACGGGATGATGTTCGAGTGGTGCTCCATTTGCGAGACAAGGATCTCATCGCCCTCGCTGATAAACTTTCGCCCGTACGAGAACGCGACCAGATTCACGCCCTCGGTCGTGCCGCGAACAAAGATACATTCCTTCACATCCGGCGCGTTTATGAAGCGTTTGACCTTCTCACGAGCCGCCTCGTACGCCGTCGTCGCGTGCTGCGAGAGATAATGCACGCCACGGTGAATATTCGAGTGCTCCTCGGCCAGATATTTCGAAGTCCGGTCGATCACCGACTGCGGCACCTGCGACGAGGCCCCGTTATCGAGATAAACAAGCGGCTTGCCGTTCACCTCTCGTGACAGCACCGGAAAATCTTTTCTAATTTTTTCTATGTCCCAAGTCATATAAAAAGAACTTCAACGCAGAGACCGCAAAGATCGCAGGGGAAAGGCAGATCAGCTAGCTCTGCGTTCTCCGCGTTCTCTGCGTTTAAATTTCCGCTCCCAATCTATTCAAAACCGCCGCGTCGAGATCCTTCTTTATCGACTCGATCTTGATCTTATTGATGATCTCCTCGGCAAAGCCGTAGGTAAGGAGATTCTTTGCCAACACCTCAGGCAGCCCGCGGGTCAGAAGGTAGAACAACTCCTCTTCCTCGAGCTGGCCGACGGTCGCTCCGTGGGCGCATTTTACGTCGTCGTTGAATATCTCAAGCTGCGGCTTGGTATCTACGCGGGCATCATTCGACAACAATAGGTTCTTATTCGATTGCTGTGCATCGGTGCCGTGAGCATTCTCGCGGACAAAGACCTTGCCGTTAAAAACGCCACGCGAATTGTCGTTCAACACGCCCTTGTAATTCTGATGCGACTTACAATTTGGCACCGTGTGATCGATGATCGAGTGCGTGTCGCTGTGCTGCGAACCGTTCAACATATATAGCCCGTCAACCCAAGCCTCGCCACCCTCGGCTGTGAATTTCAGGTCAATATCATGCCGCGACAAACGCCCGCCGAGATTGATATTTGTCGAATCGTAACTGCTGCCACGACCGACGCTCACCTCAGTCACACCATAATGAAACGCCTCAGGCGAATCCCGCTGCACACGATAATGCGTCAGACTCGCGTTGTCCTCGACGATGATCTGAACGGCCGCGTTCGTGAAGCTTTTAGTAGTCGAATCATAAGATTCCACGATCGTCGCCTTGCTGCCTGCCTCTGCGATGACAAGGATGTGCGGAAAGATCCCGGTATTCTCGTCCGCCGCAAAAGACAACTCGATCGGCTCAGCGATGCTAGTTTCCTTTGCAATGCGGATGACCTTGATGTCAGCAAAAGCAAGATTCAAAGCGGCGAAACCATTTCGATCGCTGACGAACTTGCCCAAGAGGTTAGCGTCATCATCCGAGATCGACTCGCCCGTACCACTATCCACTGCCCACTTTTCACTAGCCACTGAAGAGGCATTTGTGTATTTCCAGTCCTCAAGTTTCGGCGTAGGAAAGCCGGCCGCCGAAAATGCGGCAAACGCCTTTTCACGCAGGGAACGGATCGCAGGATTCGTCTCCTTTGCAATAAACTCTCTAAATGTATCCGTAAAATTCGTTTCCATTACGGCTGTTGTTGATACCATTATTAAAAAACCTTTGAGCTAAACTATCTATATCCAACGCCTCACCCGGCCGCAAAATTCTGTGTACTTTTCGCCGTGCTCGCCTCGCAAAAAATCTTCCTCGAGCCGCACCTGAATCTGCATCAGCAGGTCAGCCAATACGACCGCAGCGAGTGAAACTGCACTCGGCAGCGTCAGGAAAAATCCCCACAATGCGAGCCGCATGCCGAGGAAGATCGGGTTTCGCGAGGCGGCGAACAAGCCCTTTTCGACAAGCTCTGTCTTATTCTCAGCATCGATGCCGATCCGCCAAGACTTGCCCATCTGCATCTGCGCGGTGGCCGTCCAAAGAAGGGCAAATCCCATCGCGGATAGTCCTACGACCTTTATCGCAAAGACATCCAGCCACACGATCGGCGATGCATACTGATAAACCTGCGGCAGGAAGGAATAGGCGAGCGTAGTCGCCAGAATTACGATCGTCGGTATCGGATAATAGTTTTCGACAAAATCGATCGGCCGGTTGGACTTGCCGACGACATACGGATTGATGCCCGTGCGTTTCCACACGAGGTACGACCGCCCGACGAATGCGACCAGGAAAAACACCGTGAGATACACCGGCAGGATGATGCGTAGAGCCTCGTACACCTAGTTGCCACCAGCCGCTTTGACCCAGTCGTAGCCCTTTTCTTCGAGCTCAAGAGCAAGTTCTTTTCCGCCTTCCTTGACGATCTTCCCGTTCGCCAAAACGTGAACCATGTCAGGAACGATAAAGTTCAAAAGCCGCTGGTAATGTGTCACAAGAATGATCGCGTTGTCAGGGCTTCTGAGAGTATTCACGCCCTCGGCAACGATGCGAAGGGCATCGATGTCGAGGCCCGAATCTGTCTCGTCAAGAACTGCAAGCTTTGGCTGAAGCACTGCCATTTGCAGTATCTCGTTGCGTTTCTTTTCACCGCCGGAGAAACCTTCGTTGACCGAACGCTTGAAAAATTGAGGGTCCATATCGACGATCTTTGCCTTCTCTTTAAGATAATCATTGAATTCGAGCGGGTCGAGTTCTTCTTGACCGAGATGCTTCATCTTCTCGTTGTAGGCGAGCCGCAGAAACTGCGAGTTCGAAACGCCAGGTATCTCGACCGGATACTGAAACGCCATAAAGACACCTTCGCGGGCACGCTCGTCGGGGTCGAGTTCGAGCAGGTTCTTGCCTTCGTATAGCACCTCACCCGAGATCACCTCGTACGTAGGATGACCGGCCAGCACCTTCGACAAAGTCGATTTGCCCGACCCATTCGGCCCCATGATGGCGTGAACCTCGCCCTTGCGGACCTGTAAATTCAGGCCCTTGAGGATTTCTTTGCCTTCGATACCGGCGTGTAGATCTTTTACTTCTAGTAACATATTTAGATATCCCCGGTCGCTACGGCTCCCGGTACTGACAAAAACTTCTCCATTTCCAGGCCCGGTGTGCCGTACCATTCTTCGGCGGTCGTGTCGCGGACCCATTTGAAACTGTGCTTTTCGTACATCTCCTTTGCCCCCGGAACGAAGTACGTCGTGTATAAAAATATCCGGTCAATTTCGCTCGACCGTTGAAACTCGTCAACCGCGTCCAGCAATCTGTGACCGATTCCGAGACCTTGAGCATCGGGATGGACGGCCATGCTACGAATGTACATTCCCTCAGGCTCAGTCATCACTGAAACAGTTCCGACACCTACGCCATCACGCTCCGCAACCCATAACGGCCCTTCGACAAATCGCGTCGCGACCTCGTCGACCGACGGCGTGACTATTGCGAACGACTCAGGCGTGTACTCGCCCTCAAACCGCGAGAACGCCGCGAACAAGACATCAGCGATCGCGGCGGAGTCGGCCTCATTTGCGAGCCTCACCGTCGCTGCTTCAGGCTCCGATCCCAATTTCATCCCCGGCTCCGACATATATCTCACCCTTCAAAAACAACGTCGCGTGTCCGCCGATCTTTACGCGGTCACCCGCAAGCTCGCAAAATAGCTCGCCGCCGCGAGCTGACACCTGACGTGCGAAAAGCTCCGTCTTGCCCAGCTCATTCGCCCAATACGGTATCAGCGAACAATGGATCGCTCCCGTCACAGGATCTTCAGGAATACCAATTCGCGGCGCGAACATTCGCGATGCAAAATCGCAGTCATCGCCTTTCGCAGTGACGATCACTTCGTCATACGGCAACTTCAGTACATCGGGCATGTCTGGCTCTAAGGTTTCGACCGCCTTCTGATTTTCGAGCAAGAGGAAGAGCATGTTCCCCTGCGATTCCCAGTATCTGAGTGGCGGAACCTCGGCCTCAACGAGCATCGGGATCGGCTCGATCTCCTTCATCGGATATGCCGGAAAATCGAGCACGAGACGATCGCCCTCTTTCTTTACGCCAAGCTCGCCGCTGCGGTGTGAGAAGAATTTGATCTCGCTTTCCTCAAGCTTAAGCTCGTTAAATATTACGTGCGATGTCGCCAGGGTCGCGTGCCCGCAAAGATTCACCTCGACCTTTGGCGTAAACCAGCGGATCTCATACCTCTCGCCGCTCTTAACAAAAAACGCGGTCTCCGCGAGATTATTCTCAGCCGCAATATTCAGCATCGTCTCGTCCGGCAACCACGTATCAAGCGACACGACCGCCGCCGGATTGCCACCGAAGGGCTTACTTGTAAACGCATCAACCTGAAAGATATCTAATCTCATAACATCGAAT
>JANPDK010000058.1:0-6612 GCA_031431415.1 Acidobacteriota bacterium
CTTACGCGCGAGCTTGCGGTAAACCTATTAAATTACGCGTCAACCGTCGGGGCATCGGGGGCGTTGCGACCGACCGAGGCGACACCGTTCTCCATCGAGCGCTTCGTCTTGTACATTTCGCTCTTGCCGATCGGCTCGCCATTGGAAGCCTTAAGGACAAAATACGGCGAACCGTCTTTCGCGGTCTTGCGCTCAAAGCGTTTGTCATTACCGGCGTTCTTTTTGACCGAAGTGATGCCTTTAGTCGCGGCTGAGCGCGACTCGTATGCTTCGCTCGTCAGAATGATCTGCCCGTTGCTCGCCTTCAGATTGAAACGAAACTTGCCGGTCTTGCCGACCTTGATCTCAAATTTTCCTGCCATTGTATTGTCTCCTCAAAGTGTTTGTGAAATAAGGACTTTACCTTTTAACAGCGAATAAAATATGGCATAACGGCGCACCCGTTGCAAATGCGCCTATTCAAGAAAGTCGCTCGGCATATCTCGCGGGCCTAAGGAATTTGCTTTAATGACGCGCACGCAGCCGTTCCAGCGAAGTTTGCAGTCGTCGTTTCCGGCAGGTTTCATCGCCTCTGCTTTCTCAAAACAATCCATCGCCTGACGAAAAAGTTCGTAGGCTCCAACGCCGCCCTTGCTAATCGAGGCCTTGGCACGACGCTCGTACATTATGCCGGTGTAGTAGTTACGCTGGTAGTCGTCGCGGAGGCGCATGATGTATTCGGCAATGCGAGCGTCGCCGACGGCGTAGTCCTTGCCAAACCGGTCGCTCATCGCGAGGATAATGTTCTTCAGAGCATCTTGATTATCCGGTTCGATGGCGAGCACGTCGAGATAAATACTCTCAGCCGCACCCGGCTCGTTGAGCAAGCGATACCGATTGGCCTTTTCCAGGGCCGACGGCACTGCATCAGGTGATAGTTTTTTTAGCTCGAACATATCGTCGGACCGCAGGCCGCCAGCCTGCGTCTCAGAAACACGCAGGCTGGCAGCCTGCGGTCCGTCATTTCTTCCTAAACAATTTCACCAACTTTTTGATCGGATCGTAATGCTCATCGACGACCCGTTCCTTCAACGGAATAATAGCATTATCCGTGATCGTAATGTGCTCCGGGCAGACCTTTGTGCAGCATTTTGTGATGTTGCAATAGCCGATGCCGAATTCATTTTTTAGCTCGTCGACGCGATTCTCGGTATCGAGCGGATGCATCTCGAGTGCTGCGGTGTAAACCAAAAATCGCGGGCCGATAAATTCGCTGTGCTTCTCGTGATCGCGAAGCACGTGACAAACGTCCTGGCACAGAAAGCACTCGATGCACTTACGAAATTCCTGCACGCGGTCAACGTCGGCCTGCTGCATCCGCCAAGTGCCGTCCTCGGCGTCAGGCTTGCGCGGCTTGAATTTCTTGATGCGTTTTTTGACCTCGTAGTTCCACGAGATATCGGAGATAAGATCTTTGACCGGCGGGAAAGCACGCATGGGTTCGATCGTCACGGTTTGCGTGAGGTCGATCGTATCGAGTCGCGTCATGCACATCAGCTTTGGCATTCCGTTGATCTCAGCCGAGCACGAACCGCATTTGCCGGCCTTGCAGTTCCAACGGCAAGCAAGATCGCCCGCCGACTCGGCCTGTATCTGATGCACCGCATCAAGCACGACCATCCCCTCAGTCACATCGGTCTGGTAATCAACCATCTCCGCCGTCTCACGCCCGCCTCGTCTAATGCTAAATGTTGCTTTCATGAATTTTTAGCCACGAATGTCACGAATTACACTAATATTTTCTAATTCGTGCCATTCGTGTAATTCGTGGCAAAACTTTTCTTATCCCATCTCCTCAATCACTGCTTTCAACTCGGCAGGCATTTCGGGGATCGGAATCTTGCTGATCTCCATTCCGCCGGCTTCGCCTTTTTTCAGAGAGAAATTGAACTTCGCAAATTCCGGATCCTTTGCCTGAAAGTCTTCTCTAAAATGCCCGCCGCGGCTTTCTTTTCTTTCTATCGCAGCTCGTGTGATCGCTTCGCTGACCGTCAATAAATTATGCAGGTCGAGTGCGGTGTGCCAGCTGGGGTTGAAATCTACGTTGCCAGGGGAGAATACCCTCGCGGCTCTATTTTTCAACAAGTCGAGCCCGTTCAAAGCCTCGATCATCTCGTCGTGCTGGCGGACAATGCCTACATTTGTCTGCATCATTTCCTGCAGATCGCTCTGGATCGTGTACGGATTCTCGCCACCTTCGCGTTCGAAAGGTTCGAGCGCGGCTTTCGCGGTTGCCTCGATCTGGGATGGATCGGTCGTGCCGTGACCGTTCTCTTTTGCAAAGATCGCAGCGTATTCACCGGCACGTTTGCCGAATACGATCAGATCCGAAAGCGAATTTCCGCCGAGACGATTCGCACCATTGATTCCGGCCGCACACTCGCCTGCCGCAAACAAACCCGGCACGGTCGAAGCTTGCGTATCGGCATCGACGCGAATCCCGCCCATCACGTAGTGCGTCGTCGGCCCGACTTCCATCGGTGTCGTCGTGATGTCGAGATTGGCCAGTTGCATGAACTGGTGATACATCGACGGCAGTTTCTTCTTGATGTGTTCGGGTGCGTTCTGGATCTTCTCTTTGATCCAGGCGATATCGAGGTACACACCACCATGCGGAGAACCGCGTCCCGCCTTTACCTCGCGCATGATGCAGCGTGCGACGTGATCGCGGGTTAATAGTTCGGGCGGACGACGCGCGTTCTTGTCGCCGGTGACGTATCGCCAGCCTTCCTCTTCTGTGTCCGAGGTTTGATCTTTGTAGTTGTCCGGGATGTCGTCGAACATAAAGCGTTTGCCTTCACTATTACGCAAAATGCCGCCTTCGCCGCGAACTCCTTCGGTCACGAGAATGCCGCGCACCGACGGCGGCCAGACCATGCCGGTCGGATGGAATTGGATAAATTCCATATCGATCAGCTCGGCCCCGGCGTCGTAAGCGAGAGCATGGCCGTCGCCCGTGCCTTCCCAACTGTTCGACGTGATCTTATAAGCTCGCCCGATGCCGCCCGTCGCCATCACTAGAGCCTTACATTTGAAGATACGAAAGCGGCCGTGCTCACGTTCGTACGCGAGACAGCCAACGACGCGGTCGCCGTCTTTCAATAGCGAAACGACAGTGACCTCCATGTACACTTCAATTCCCTGATGGATGCCGTGGTCTTGTAGCGTGCGGATGAGTTCCAAACCGGTTCGGTCGCCGACGTGTGCCAATCGCGGATAGCGGTGGCCTCCGAAATTGCGCTGATTGATGCGGCCGTCCGGCGTCCGGTCGAACACCGCTCCCCAGCCCTCAAGCTCGCGAACACGATCCGGTGCCTCTTTGGCGTGTAGCTCCGCCATTCGCCAGTTGTTGACATACTGGCCGCCACGCATCGTGTCGGAAAAGTGGACTTTCCAGTTGTCACGATCGTCGTTGTGCCCCATCGCCGCGGCCATCCCGCCCTCGGCCATGACGGTGTGGGCCTTACCAAGCAGAGACTTGCATATCAGCCCGACGCTCACGCCCGAGCCCGATGCCTCAATAGCCGCACGCAGTCCGGCTCCACCGGCACCGATGACGATAACGTCGTGTTCAAATGTTGGATAGTCGTTCAAAATAGTCCTGAATTCGTAATTATCAATTTGTAATTCGTAATTGAGTCTTTCGGGGGCTCCCCCTTTTGAATCAATTACAAATTACGAATTACGAATTAAATGATCCGTATGTCATGCCAAATGCCCATCGAACAAAGTCGCACGTAAATGTCGGAGAAACCGACGACGAACAGGCTGATCCACGCGAACAGCATGTGTCGTCTGTTCAATCCGCTAACACAGCCGTAAGCCTTTTGCCGGATCGGCTTGTTTGACAGGACATCATGAATTCCGCCGATCAGATGCCGCAATGAATGGCAACTAAATGTGTAGAGGCTGAGGCAGACGACGTTTGCGGTGATGACGATCGTGCCGACGCCGACGCCGAAATGCTGCTTGCCGTCGGCTCCCAGGAACCACATCGCGTTCCACGCGTCATACGCCAAAAAGAACAGGAAAAAGATCGCGATATATAGAAAATAGCGATGGATATTCTGCAAGATCAGCGGGAACCAATTTTCACCGCGATAGCCTTTGCGCGGTTCGCCGACGGCGCAGGCGATCGGGTCTGCCCACATAGCTTTGTAATAGGCTCCGCGATAGTAATAGCATGTAAATCGAAATCCGCCGGGTGCCCACAGTATCAAAAGTGCGGGCGAAAACGGAAGCCACGTCGGAATCCAGCTTGGAGCGGGGCCAAAAAGTGAGTGCGGCGATGTGCCAAAAAGTTCGGGCGAATAGAACGGCGACAGATAACCCGTGCCGGGGACCCAATAATGATTACCCTGAAACGCGGCCCACGTAGAATAGACAACGAAAGCCCCTAGCCCGATGAACGTCAGCAGAGGCGCGACCCACCAACCGTCCCTACGCATCGTTTGACCAAATCCACGCCGTTGAATCGAAACCAGATTAGACGCCATAAAGAGCAAAACCTTAGGTCAAATCGCCGTTATTTTTTTGAGATGAAAACAGGTATTGTTGTACGCGAAATCGGGTTTCAAGTCAAATAAATGAGAGTTTTCAAAGTATTTAGCCACGAATGCACTAATAAGAAAGGAGACCTTACAAATTGATCGAAGTATTCGTGCATTCGTGGCTAAATTTCTTAGCTTTCTCTAGATCTATGATCGTCCATAGGTCTGAGATAAATCGAGCAGTCTATTCCCGATCTCCTCGCTGAGCGAGCCTTCTTCCAATCGCCACTCCCAATTGCCGCTCGCGGTCGCCGGGGTGTTCATACGTGACTCGCTGCCGAGACCGAGAACGTCCTGCATAGGGATGATCGCTGTGTTCGCGGTCGAGGCGAGACACGCCCGGATCATATCCCAGTAGATCTCGCTGGCTCCGGTTCGCAGGTATTTTCGGCAATGCGTTTTGATGTTCTTGGGAGCCGTCTTGTACCAACCCATCGTCGTGTCGTTGTCGTGTGTGCCTGTGTAGGCGACAGTGTTCTGGTCGTAGTTGTGCGGCAGATCTCGATTGTACGCATCGCCGCCAAAGGCGTATTGCAGGATTCGCATACCTGCAAAATCCAACTCGTCACGAAGTGCCTCGACCTCAGGGGTCATCGAGCCGAGATCCTCGGCAATGATCGAAAGTTCCCCGATGCGCTGTTTTAGGATAGAGAATAGCTCGCGACCGGGAACGCTCGCCCACGCACCATTCTCTGCGGTTTTGTCTCCACCCGGAACCTCCCAATTTCGCACGAAGCCAATGAAATGATCGAGCCGCACGACGTCGTTCAGCTTTAGTGAAAATGCGATGCGGGCAGTCCACCAGTTGAAATTATCGGCGAGCATGGCCTGCCAGTCATAGATCGGATTGCCCCAGAGCTGGCCGGTTTTTGAAAAATAATCGGGCGGCACACCAGAAACGACCTTTGGCGAGCCGTCCTCGTTCAGCTTGAATTTCGACTGGTTGCACCACACGTCGGCCGAGTCATAAGCGACAAAGATTGGAAGGTCGCCGATGATGGACACTCCTTTTTCGTTCGCGTACTTTTTGACCGCGAGCCATTGACGGAAAAAGAGATACTGCGAGAACCGCTCGGCTTCGATCTCTCTCGCTAGCTGCGATCTCGTCTGCTCAAGCGCGTCCGCATTACGCAAACGGATCGGCTCGGCCCATTCGACCCACGGGCTGTTGTCATGGGCGTTTTTGATCGCTCGAAAAGCGGCGTAGTCATCGAGCCACCACGCGTTCTCTCGGCGAAAGGCGGCAAATTCCTCGGCCAATGGCGAATTTGACGAGGCCTTAAATGTTTCGAAGGCCTCGTTGAGCAGAGAGCTTTTCCGTTCCGTGACTGCGTCGTAATCGACTCGATCGGTCGCGAATGTCGGAGCGGTATTAAGCGTATCAGAACTTACCAGGCCGTCTTTGACTAATATTTCCGGTGAGATCAGTAGTGGGTTTCCGGCGAAAGCCGAGTACGCCGAATAAGGCGAATTGCCCATCGACGTTGGCCCGAGCGGAAGTATTTGCCAATATTTCTGACCCGCCGAGACCAGAAAATCGACAAATTCGAACGCGGCCGGGCCGAGGTCGCCGATCCCAAAGCCGCCGGGCAGCGAGGTCGGGTGTAACAGGATTCCACTTGCTCGGGGAAATGTCATGTTTCGCCTATTATGCGGACTCGCGAGGCTCAAGACAACGTGCCATTGATCGCAAGTTGCTGATATAGTAACGAAAATGACTGATCTGATCATTCGTAGCAAGCGTGTCGTGACGCCGCTGATCACAGGCCCGGCGACCGTCCATATTGGCGGCGGAAAGATCGAGCGCGTTGGCGCATGGGATGATGTGCCGTCAGGTATTCCGCTCGACGATGCAGGAATTTCGGTCGTGATGCCCGGAAATGTAGACGCGCATGTTCACGTAAATGAGCCGGGCCGGACAGAATGGGAAGGCTATGAGACCGCAACGCGAGCTGCTGCGGCAGGCGGCGTGACGACGATCGTCGATATGCCGCTTAACAGTATTCCGCCAACGACAACGCTG
>JANPDK010000059.1:0-1879 GCA_031431415.1 Acidobacteriota bacterium
GTCGCCTTTGGCTATAACGGCAAATCCGGATGGATGCGCGACTCGCTCAACGGCCTTCGCACCATCACCGGCGATTCAGGCCGTGACCTCCAGGCCGAAGCGCTGTTCAGAAATACACGTTGGCTCAAGGCAAAGGATGAAAAGGCCAAACTTACGTCCGGCGGGACAGCGATGGTTGGAGGAAAGCCAGCGAATGTAGTGCTAATGACAACAGCCAAGGCCGTTCGCCTAAAGCTGTACTTCGACGCGGCAACTGCCGTGCTCCTTCGTGAGGACATCCCGCAGGGTGATGTCGTTAAATCGTTTGAATACAATGATTACCGCCTTACGAACGGCATCCAGACACCATTTGCTATCAAGTCGACGGTTGATGGCGAGACATACGAGATCAAGCTCGACGATGTGAGATACAATGTGTCGGTCGCAAAATCGACATACGATTTCCCCGTTGTTTCGAGCGAACCGCTGCCGAATATCCCGACGCTGCTCGACGAGATCCGAGTTAACGCAGAGAAGATCGACGCGATCCTTGAGAATTATAGTTACACCGAAACCCGGATCGAACGCGACCTCAACAAGAACGGCGATCTCATCGAAAAAGGTTCGGAAAAGAGATCGCTGACCTTTTACAAGGGCTATCGCATTACGAGGACGATCGAGAAGAATGGTAAACCACTATCGCCGTCCGATCAGGCTAAAGAGGACAAGGACGCGGAAAAGCAGGTTTCCGAGATCGAGGAACGGATCGCCGAAAAAATGAAGAAGCAGATCGCTCAACGTGATACTGGTGCGGGAAGGAGCGGACAGCCGAATGGCGAAGGCCAGCGCATCACGATCGCCGATGCTTTGCGAGGTTCGTTGCTTGTCAATCCGCGGCGCGAGCGTTTTGGCGGCCGCGATGTCATCGTCTTTGACTACGAACCTAACCCTGCATTTAAGCCGAAAACGAGAAACGAGAAGCTCTTCTCGATATGCAACGGAGCCGTTTGGGTCGATAATGCGACGAAGCAGATCGTCAGACTTGATGCCACTTTAATCGGGGATATGGGGAACTTTCTGGCAAAGGCGAAACGCGGAGCCTCGTTTAGCATTGAGAACGAACTAGTCAATAACGAGATATGGCTGCCGGCGCGAGCCGATATCAATCTGCAGATCAAGATACTTTTTGCGGGCATTAACATCAATAACCTCATTAAATACGGCGATTACCGCCGGTTTGAGACCGAGGTCAAAGACGCCAAAGTTAACAACGACAAACCGTAGGTACTCATTGGAGAATACATAGAAAAAGGCGGCCTTTTGAGGGGCCGCCTTTTGGTTTGGGTTGAATGGGAAGTAGTTTCGTCGCTTTGGGTTGTTATTCCTGGGCGATGAAGTCTACTGCCGCGAGGTTTGAGTCGGTCGTTATCAGCCTCGATGTGAAGGCGTAACGGTTTGAGGTGATGCCGAGCGTGTAGGTTTCACCCGAGGCGACGTCGTCGAAGCGGTAGTAGCCGAACGTTCCGGTTGTGACCGTTCGTGCTCTTCCGGTTGCGTCGAGTATCGTCACCTTTGCTCCGCGGATACCGCGGCCGTCGACGGTCGTCACTCTGCCAGCGACTTCCGTTCCGGTTGCCGTCGGCCCCGAGATCAATACTGCACCGTCGGTGTAGCGTGCCTCGAGCGTGTTGCCGATTGCATCCGAGACGCCCTTCGGAGCGAGTGATCCGGTCAGTCTGACCCTCGACTCGCCGCCCGGGGCATTTGCCGCTACATCGAACGTGATCGTGATCAGGCGTTTGATGTTCGAGCTTATGCCAAGTGGCTCGGTCGAGTCGATCAGGACACCAATGCGGCCGTTGCTCACGTCGTTGTCATTGATCGTCAGCACCGTACCTTC
>JANPDK010000060.1:0-28907 GCA_031431415.1 Acidobacteriota bacterium
GACCTTGGCGTTTTTGTTCTCGGTCCAGTTGAATCGCGTGGTGCGTTCGCGGCCTGCATTCTTGAGGGTAAATTCGACGTTACCCATGTGCGAATAATCGCGTGCGTACTGATATTCCTCAGCCGAATCCAGATAATTTAACCCCGCCAGAGCTTCGGTCAAATTCTTCATCGTCGTCGCCGAAAGGTCGATCGGATCCACGATCGGATCGTCAAAACTCGATTTCTGAAATGATATCTTCCCTTTGCCCTTATCGTCATGCTCGACCGTGACTCGCGAATAAGTGAATCCGGGCCGAGTGAAAGTGTAGGTGTAGATCGTTCCCGCTGACTGAGCTTTCGGCGTCGGCGTAGCGGCTGGTGCAATATCTCCGGGGCGTTCGTTACGCTTCGACGGCTCCGGCTCGGGCGTCGCCTTAGGTGTCGGTGTCGGTGTGGGCGGCGGCACCTTTACCGTGGGATGTTTGTTCGTCCTGCCCTTATCCTGCGCGACGGAAATAACCACAAATGCGGTCATGACAACGATCACCAACAAGCTGGCTTTGAGTATTTTCACAAGCGGTTAGTCTATCCGAATCTCCGGATTATTTCATTTCCTCTGTGTGCTTTGTGTCTTCCCTTTGCGAACTTTGTGATTAAGGCTTTAAAACCCTTATCACAAAGTGCACAAAGGGAAGACACAGAGAGCACAAAGACTTCGATGCGACCTGAGATGTGGCGGTTGGTTATTCGAATTTGACCGAGACGACCTTTGAAACTCCGGCTTCCTGCATGGTCACGCCGTAGAGAGCTCGGGCGGCTTCCATCGTTCGTTTGTTGTGTGTGATGACGATAAACTGTGTCTTTTCAGACATTTCCGCGATCTTGCCGGCAAAGCGGCCGACGTTTGCGTCGTCGAGCGGAGCATCGACCTCATCGAGCAGACAGAACGGCGACGGGCGATATTTGAAGATGGCAAGAACGAGCGCGATTGCGGTCATCGCCTTTTCGCCGCCTGAGAGTAGCTGGATATTTTGCAGACGTTTGCCCGGCGGCTGAGCGACGACCTCTATGCCGGCTTCGAGAATGTCCTCGGCCTCCATCAACGTCATCTCACCGCGACCGCCGCCAAAAAGCTCCATGAAGCACTGCGTAAAGTTCTCATTGATCGACTCAAAAGCATTCTTAAATCGCTCACGCGAACGCTGTTTGATCTCACGAAGCGCCTCTTCGGTCGCAGCGATGCTGTCAATGATATCCTGTCGCTGCGAGGTGAGAAACAGGTGCCGCTCCTCGGCCTCGACCAGTTCATCGAGAGCGAGCATATTGATCGCGCCAAATCCGTCGAGCCGCTGACGCAGATCGTCGGCGTCGCGGCGGGCAGTTTCGAGTACGAACGCCTCGTCCGGCTCGATCTCGTGGAGCAGCTCGCTGAGCGGGACATTCAGCTCCTGCTGACAATTTTCGACCGTGTTCTTAAGCTGCGTCACGGCCTCGGCCTGACGGATCTCGATCTCGGCACGCTCGTTACGAGCGTCGGCAGAGAGGCGGTTTAGCTCGGCAAGCTCTTCGCTTGTCGTGTCCGAAAGTACGCGAGCGGCGGCGAGAGCGTTGATCGCATTTGTGATCTCGACGTCCTCATTCTCGATCTGCGTTCCTGCTGACGAGATGCGGTCCGTAATACCGTTGATCTCGTCGCGAAGCTCCTTGATCTTGGCGTCAGCCTCGCCGAGCTCGATAGTTTGCAGCGAAAGCCGTGATTCGATCTCTTTACCCTCGTTCTCGACACGACGGAGTGCTGACACAGCCGACCTGCGACGCTCATCGGAGGTCGCGGCCGTCATTCGTTTCTGATTAAGCTCGGCAACTGCGGCCTCGGTTCGGGCTCTTGCGGTACCGAGTTCGGCGGAGATGCGTTCGAGTGCGACGACCGCCTCGATTCGAGCGGCGTCAGCCGTCTGTTTGCCGGTCGACGCGTCGCTACGTTTCTGGCGGATCTCGGCGATCTCGTTTTGTATCTGCGTAGCTTCGTCCGCTACAACTTTGCGATGCCGCTCGGCACGCTCGATCTCTTCGCGGGCCGAGTGAACCTGAATTTGCAGCCCGTGAATACCGCGATCGACCTTGATGATGAGCGATTGCAGATCGACCATCTTGCTCTCATTCTCGACGAGCGAGGTGCGAAGTTTCTCGACGGATGCGGTCGATCTCTCGATATCGGCAACAAGTTTCTTACAGTCTTTGCCAAGCTGATTGAGTTCGCGTTTGAATGCGAGCAACGAATCGTTCTTACCCGTCGAGGTGCGTTTGCCGCCTACGAGCAGACGTCCGCCGAGAAGCAGATCGCCGTCGTAATTGACGAGCGTCTCGCCCGATGAAGATGCATCGTCGAATTCACGCACCAACTTCGCCGACATCTCACGCGGAAAGATCTCGCGCATCGCCGCCGCAACATCGGGGCTTACGCCCAGAATATCGGCGATGGTTGAGCCTTCGCCCGACGCCGTTTCTCCGAGGGCGGCATCGCCGTTTGGCAACACGATCATCGCCGTGCGACCGATATTGTTGACGTTGAGCCACGTAGAAACGAGCTTTGCATCGGAGAGCGATTCGACAACGACCGCCTCTAGAAACGGCCCGAAGAGCGTCTCGACGGCCGTCTCAGCCTCGCGTGCGACATTCAAACGGTCGGCGAGAACGCCACCGAGTTTGACGCCGATATCCTTAGCCGCCGCAAAAAGCTTCTGAACCTGCGGTGTGTAAACTGCACGTTTTTCTTCGAGTTCGTTCAGCGTTGCGAGGCGGTGACGCTTGGCCGAATGCTCGTCCTGTAACGTCTGCAGCGACATCTCGGCGGCACGAAGAGCACCTCGTGCGTCCGTAGTTACGGCCAATAGCTGTTCTTTCTCAGCGCTAAGGCCGGCGAGCTTTTCTTCTTCGACAGCTAGATTGCCCGCCAGTTCCTCGGCGCTTTTCTGGTTGCCGGTAACTGTCTCGTCGGCACGCTCGCCTTCTTTTTCGAGACCGACGGCACGCGCCTTCAGACGTTCGACATTGTTGTCGAGCTGGCGTGCGACCTCGTCAAAACGCTCGACCGCAGCCGTGTGCTGCATCAGTTCGTTGCGAAACTGTTCGAGCGATGTCTCGATCGCGACCAACGCCGTCGCCTCGCCGCGATGCATATCCTCAGACTCGCGAAGTGCCGACTCGGCCTTGGCGTGTTCCACGCTCTCGTGCTGCTCCTCTTTTTGAAGCCGATCAAGCTCGGTGGCGAGCATTTCGAGCCGCTGCGTGCTTGATACGATCTCGACACGCAGAGCCTGGCAGCGATTGTTGAGGCTGACGATCTGATCGGATTTGTAAATGTGCTCGCGCTCGGCACGGTCGCGCTCCAGTGCGTTGTTGGCGTGGATACGGCGAAGCTCGGCGAGGCTTTCCTCGGCGGCACGCGCCTTTTGCGTGGACTCTTTTGTCGATTCTTCTTTTGCCGCTACATCGGCAAGCAGCTTCGTCTCCGCTTCACCGGCGGTAACCAATTGAACCTTTAACGACTCGGAGAGATCGGAAAGATAACGTCCCTCGGCTGCGTACAATTGACGCAAAAGGCTGCGAAACTCCTCTTGCAATATTTTAAATCGGCGTGTCTTCGCCGCCTGTCTGCGAAGCGAATTTACATGCGTCTCGACTTCGGAGACGATATCGTAAATGCGGCCAAGATTGGTCTTGGCGGATTCGAGCCTCGATTCAGCGGCACGCTGGCGGGAGCGGAATTTCGAGATGCCAGCCGCTTCCTCGATCAGGTTCCGACGATCGGCGGGCTTGGCAGAAAGAATCTGGCCTATGCGGCCCTGCTCGATGATCGCGTAATGAGCACCGGACAAACCAGTACCCGCAAAAAGATCTGTGATGTCGCGCAGCCGGCAAGTGCGGCCATTTAGCTGATACTCGCTCTCGCCCGACATATACAGACGCCGCGTGACCGAAACCGCCTCGCCCGGTGCGAAATCCAGCGCGAACGAACGCGGCCGCCAATGCCGCTTGGTCTTGACCTTGGTCTCGACAACCTGAGCCGACCCGACGGTCATCACCTTAACGGTCTCGACGTCAGCGACTTCGTCGCCTTCGGTGCGGAATTCGGAGTGCGGAGTGCGGAGTTCTTCAGAAACTGCTTCTGCTACTGCCGCTGTCTCGACTTCGATCTCTTCGACACCCTCGATCTCGGCCATATCAACGGCCGCTTCGTCGATTCCGGTCAGGGCTTCGTCGATGTCCCCGAGTTCGTTCTCGTCGATGTCAAATACCGAATCATCACGCACAAGATGCAGAACAACCTCGGCCATGCCGCCCGGTTTGCGCGTTTTGGTACCGGCAAAGACGACATCTTTCATCTCGCCGCCGCGCAGGGATTTGGCCCGCTGCTCACCGAGCACCCACGACATTGCGTCGGACACGTTCGACTTCCCACAGCCGTTCGGCCCGACCACGGCGGTGATGCCGTTTCCGGTAAAAACAATCTCGGTATAGTCCGCAAATGACTTAAAACCGGTTATCTCTAGGCGCTGAAGCTTAAACATCCTATAGTGTCGCTGAACTGGGAGAGCACTATATTTTGTTGTATTTGGTCGGAGAAGTCAATTGGTTTGGTGGCTGGCTTTTGGTTTTTGGTTTTTGGTTTTGGGAAGAAAGGCTTCGAGTTATTAAACAGAAATTGATAGCATTCTAAGATGCCAAAAACTCATTTTGAAAGCCTACAGATTTACCAGCTTGCGGAAAAGCTATCCGACGAAATTTGGAATATAGTCATTGGATGGAAACCGTTCGCGAGGAATACTATCGGTTCGCAGGTAGTGCGATCGACTGACAGCATCGGAGCAAATATAGCCGAAGGTAGCGGCCGTGGAAGCGATGCAGATTACAAACGGTTTTTGAAGATCGCCAGAGGCTCGCTGTACGAAACCAGGCATTGGCTTCGTCGGGCATTCAAGCGTGGTTTGCTTACGGTTGACGAAGTGTCTCGTTTGACCCCAATCATTGAGGAACTGACTCCTAAACTTAACGCCTATATTGGCTCGATTGGCTCTTTCAAGTTACGCGGAAGCGATGACGATACCGCATGACCAATCTTCCAAAAACCAAAAACCGAAAACCAAAAACCACTTACATCAAATTATCTCATCCCCAACATTCCTCAAACCCTGCTTCTCTGCCCGTTCGTTGTCTAGTTCGGTGAGGACGTCGAGGAGGAAGTTTGTGTTGCTTGAGACGTTGATGATGACCGGGAATTCGTGGTCGGAGACGTTGAATTCAAACGTTCCGCTGTTGATCTCAATGATGTCGCGAAAGGCGGTGTGGCCGTTTGTACCATTACATTCGGCGTCAACGATCTTGCCTTCGTTAAAGGAAACATTGGCGAGATGCAGATCCGATTTGATCAACAACAGCCCGGTCATCTTGCCGCTCTCGATCACCTGAACCGCATCAAAAATGGTCACAAACGCAAGATTTCCGGCAAATGTGACATCGGTCCGCACTTTCTGCGGTGTCTTGTCACGATTGGCCGCAAAATCAGGCCGTCGTGCCCGCCGGATAGCCTCAAGGCCCGGCGCGACCGAGATACGCGGATCGAGTAGCTTCGCCTCCTGCAGACGGTCGTAAGCGAGGTCGAAATCTTCGCGGCCGATGTACAGGCTCACTAAGGCGAGACACTGCTTGGCCGCCTCGTTCAGATTCTTCTGCCTGACGCAGATATCGCGCATCTTTTCGCGAAGAGAGATCGACCGAGGCGAACGCTCAAGCGACGTCCTCAACAGGTCAAACGCCTTCTCGGGCGAACTGTATTTAATAAACAGATCGGCGTCCAGCAAGACCGACTCGATAGCAGTCTCAGTTACAGGCGCCTGCGGCTCAGCTATTCCAACGCTCATAATAGGGCCGTGAACAAAAATGTTCAACATCCTAATTTACCACAATCGAGGTTTACCAGTCACCATTTTTTTCCGCACAAAAATGGGATCGCCGCAATCGACGATCCCGCGATAACCAGTTTACTAAATACCGTCGTTTAGAAATCAAACCTCATTCCAAGCCGAATGTCTCTCTGACGATAGGTTCGAGTCGGCACAAGAAAGGCGGTCTGCGCAGTCGCCGTCACTCCGAAATTGATAAAGGCCGATCCGTAGCTAAATACCGCCGCATTCAGGATATTGCCAAACTCCAACACGGGCCGTAACCTCATTTTCTCACTGAACTTAAACTCGCGTGTTACGCTCAGATCAAAGGTGTAAAAGCTAGGGCCAGTTCCCGCATTTCTCGGTAAATTACCGCCGCGCGACCCGATAGGTTGGAGCGAGAACTGAGAGAGCAATGTAGTAGGAATGGGCGAACCAGGTCTCCGCCATTGAATGTCTTGCAGATTACCGCTGAAATTTATTCGGTCGGTTCCCAGATCGTCGAGGTTCCTATCGGTTCCGCCCGCGCCGAGATTAAATGGCGCCGATGTTCCGGCACGGAACAATGGAGAAAACTTTAAACTTCCCAACCACCTCGGTGCATCAAAGGTGCCGGAAAGAGCAAATCGATGCCGCCGATCCTGTAGGTTGCGGGCCCAGTCGCGAGAGAAATCACCGTTGACCTCGGCATTCGCCGTGTTGTTCAGGCCATCATCCATCGTCTTTGACAGTGTATATGCCATGCGGAACGACGCACCAAAACCTCCGCCAAGCTTGCGATAACGGCTTCGAAGTTCGAGGATCAGTCCCTGATAAAAGGCGTTGCCGAGCGAGCCGATCCGGGATGCTTCATCAAGGGTCGCGTCAGGCCGAAAACGTCCTACCGCCGCGGTTGCAATTCCGATAGGCGTGCCGACCGCGTTAAAATTATTGCCGGTACTGGCCGCCGCCGGAGCGGTGACGGTCGTGTTTGTTGAGTTGAGATTTACGACACAATTATTATTCGTATCGACGGCACACGGCCCAACGCCGCTTGTATCTGTAGTGGACCCGAGTACAAAGCTGTACGTCCTCGTTGTGCCATTCTGATTCATAAGGGCAAATGTATTCGCCTGTAGCCACGCCGTAAAATCGGCAAACCCGGCAGGAAGTCTCGGTGCATTTGCATTCTTGTCACGCCACAGATGAACGGTTTTGTTCCAGGTATAGTTAGCTTCAAACACCCAACCCTTAAATAACTCGCGTTCAAATCCGACGTTGAACTGATAACTCTCAGGTATCTTGAGGTCGGTATCGACCGACCGGATCGGTGTGCCGCCGGCAGAAATTCCACCGATAGTAAATCCCGTGTTTGGTGTACACGGAGCAGGCGGCGCAATGACCGTCGCACAGGTCGCTGTCACGAGAGCCCGTAGATCCGCAATACTCGCATAGGTATTAGGGAAACGAGTTGAAAGAGCTGCAAGTATCGCAACCCGACGAGAATCGGTCGCGCCAGTACCGATCGTCGCAGTACTGAAATTAACCAAAGAGCCTAGCGTGTTTTGAATTGACTCTCCGACCGTACGCAACAGAACCCGGTTATAGAAGATACCCGCTCCGAAACGTATGACGCCGCGGCCCGATTTGAATGGATCCCACGAAACGCCGACTCTAGGCCCAAAATTGTTGTTATCATTAACCGCGGTCTCTTTCTCGTATCTAACGCCGGCACTCATCGTGACGTTGGATCCAACCCGGAACTGATCGTTAAAGTAAAAACCCATGTACTTATTGCGGGTGTCCTGGGCCGTGCCAAAATTCTGTAAGTACCGGCTGAGTTGGCTTTCGCTGAACGCAAACGCACTCGCGAAGCTGAATGTACCAGTTGCATCGCCGAGACCCGTAACTTTCGAAATAACACTCTGATAATCGAAGCCCGTTTTGAACGTGTGATTCCCCTTTATATAAGTAAACGAATCCTGAACCTGCCATCTGGTCTCGTTGCGTGTGTCAGGAAAATTACTACCCGAACCAGCCGTGGAGTTTCCTAAAACCAGGCTCTCCGTACCAACTAACGGATCGCGAACGGTAATGATAAGAACCGGATTGAACGGATCAGGAGCCTCGAAACTAGGCCTATACGACGACCATTGGGCACGTAACTGGTTTACCGCTTTGGCACCGAATACGTGATTGTCGGTGAAGTTGTAAGCTTCCGTGTTGATATTCTTAGCCTGGAGTGCGTTTTCGAGCCTGTTGACGGTCGCACCGGTTGTGCGTTTGTTGCTCTTTCGCCCGAACTGCAGGCCGAAGGTAAAGTCATTATCCTTGAACAGCTTAGTGTCGATCCGGGCGGTAACGACGTTGCTTAGATTGGGCGTGTCGTATAACCTGACGTACCGTCCTACGGTCGCGACACCGGCCGGACAAGGTGGTGCAGGGGTACCGGCCACATCGCAAAACGTGCTCCCGGTCGGGGGCGGCAATGGATATCTTGGATTTGGAGTTACCGGGACATTGGCATCGATGAGTGTAGTATCGGCCAGCATGTCGCGTTCATAGGCGAACGAAAAGAATGTCCGGTTGCGGCCGTTAAAGATACCGAAAGGAAGAACAACCGGGCCGCTCAACGTAAATCCGGGATCGATCTGCTGCAACGGCGGACGGCGAATATTGCGGCTGTTGTTGTACCAAGAGTTCGCGTTGAGGCTCTCATCACGGAAAAACATGAAGGCACGTCCGCGAAACTGATTACCGCCGGCTCGCGTCCTGATGTTTACACGTCCACCGGCCGCACGTCCGTACTCAGCGGAAAACTGGTTGGCGATGACCTGAACTTCAGCGATCGATTCGATCGAAGGCTGAAAACGGTCGCGCGAGGAACGGTCATCGTTATTATCGAGTCCGTCGATCGTAATATTGTTCGAATACGCGGTGCCGCCTGATATCGAGAAATTGCCCTGCTCGAGCGGTGCGCCTGAAGGTGCCTGAAGGCGATCCTCGGCGAGGCCGGATGTGGACAATTGCTCTTCTGACGTTCCGCCAAGCGTTAGAACCAGATCAAGAGCATTGCGAGAATTGTTAGGTATTTCTTCGATCTCACGCCCGGTAATAGTTCCGCCGACGGTAATACGCGTAGTATCCACCACAGGGCCGTCGTCTTCGGTTACGGTAACGGTCGCCCCGGCGCGAACGTCGGCCGGAGAAAGCCTGAAATCTTTTATAAGATTCTGGGCCGAGACTGTGACTATGCCGGGGGTCTCCTGCGCACCGAAACCACTCAAAACCGCCTTGACCTTATAGGTTCCAGGCTTGAGCTTTACAATCTGATAACGCCCGTCATCGTCCGTTACGACCGTTCGTTGAACGCCAGTTTCGACAGAAGTGGCCGTGACGCTCGCACCGACGATGGCTAAACCATTCGAATCAGTGATCTTACCGGCGATGGTGACATCGTCGAGATCCTGGCCAAAGGCAAAGACGGCGGTGCAGACAAACAAAAGCGTGAGCGTCGAAACGCGTGACAAGATTCTTCCAAACATCGGATTCTCCTACTACTTATATTTAGATAAGTGAATGAAGAATCGTAGCGTAGAAATGAGCGGAAATCAAAGTTAGAGTCCTTAGTATTGGGTCAGTCTTCGACCGAAGTTTCGCTTCGAACGCGGAAGGAGCGGATGCGTGAGATCGGGATCAGGGCTTCGCCGCTGCCGAACTCTTCTCGCTGACGGGAGAATTCGTTGGCGTGTGTTTTTAGATACTCGAAAAAGTTTTCAAACTCACGCTGCATCTGATCCATCTTTTCGCGCATATTCAGGATGATCTCGACACCGGCGAGATTGACGCCGAGGTCGCGTGTGAGCGAGAGAATTATTTCGAGGCGTTCGAGGTCAGCGTCTTCGTAGAGGCGCGTGTTGCCGATCGAGCGGGAAGGCTTGAGCAAACCCTCACGTTCGTACAACCTCAGCGTCTGCGGATGTATGTCATACAATTCCGCAACGGCACTGATCGTGTATGTTCGGATGCGCTTTTTCATCGTTCTACGGAGTTGCGAAGTTTCGATGTTGGGAAGTTACGAAGTTCCATACCCCTCCAATGTTTTTACTTCCGATCATTTTCGCGAAGGTAACGGGCCAGGCCGAGAGTCATTCGCGAAACCTCGCCGAGCAAGGCATAAAGTTTCTCAAAGTCCGCCTGTTCGATGTAGTTCATACCTTTAGCGATATACAGATGGCTCTGAACTTCATGAGCAGAACCACGAGCAATATTGAGAAAGTTTGCGAATTCACTGTTGCTTTTTCGTCCGTGGCCCTCGGCGATATTCGCCATAATCGACACTGCTGCTCTTCGGATTTGATCGCGTAGCCCGAAATCCTTGGAAAACTTTCCGGAATCAGTGATCTGATAGATCTGCATTGTCACCGAATAGGCTTTCTGCCACGCCTCGATTTCCTCAAATCCTCCAAACTTCGCCAACTTCGTAACCTCGCAACTTCGAAACTCTTACTCCAATCCCATCACTTTCCTCGGATTCTCCGGATTCAACTTTTCAAACTGACGCAGCAGATCCTTTGTTTCCTCAGAGATCACACGCGGCAGCGTTACCTTTACCTCGATAAACTGATCGCCGCGCAGGCTGGGATTTCTTAATGACGGAAATCCGCGTTCGCGTAACCGAAACTTTTGTCCAGATTCGGTGCCAGACGGAATCTTTAGTTGAGCCTTGCCCTCGACCGTCGGAACCTCGATCTTTGTACCTAATGCAGCCTCTGAAACAGTGATCGGCACCGTGATATATACGTTGTCGCCCTTGCGTGTCAGGAACGGATGTTTGCCGACATTCGTCAAAATAAAAAGATCGCCGGGCGCGGCTCCTAGTCTGCCACCGTGACCTTTTTTCGGAATTCGTACACGCGAACCTGTATCGACGCCCGCCGGTATCTTTACCTTGACCTGTTCGGATTTTGGCGTCACACCCTTGCCGTTGCAGAGGCTGCATGGTTGGCGGCGGCGGCCTGTGCCTTCGCAATCGGTACAGCTCTGTGAGAATTGCAAACGGCCGCCGGCACGCAAAACCTGCCCCGTTCCCTTACAAGTCGGACATTGGACAACCGGCCCGCCCGTGTCGCCCGCACCCTGACAACGCGAACATTGCTCGCTGCGATTGACCGTTATATTTGTCGTAAGGCCGGTAAATGACTCGGCAAAACTCAATGCCAGCGGCATCTCTATATCCCGTCCTTTCTTGGGCAACGGCCGCGGCGGTTCTGGCTGTGTCCTAGTTCCTGCACCACCACCACCGCCGCCAAACAGATCGGAAAAGATATCTCTAAAACTAGAACCGCCGCTTCCCGTCTGTCCGGATGTAGATGAAAAATCAAACCCCGAGAAATCGAATCCCGGCCCCGGACCGGCCCCAGCACTCGCTCCGCCTCCAAACGGCGAATCGGCGTCGAGATTGTCCGCGTAGTAACCAAACCGATCAAAAACCTTACGCTTCTTCTCATCCGAAAGAACGTCGTAAGCTTCCTGAACCTCTTTAAACTTGTCCTCGGAAACCTTGTCATTCGGATTCACATCCGGATGATGCTTGCGCGCCAAACGGCGGTACGCTTTCTTGATCTCGTCCGCTTTGGCGTCTTTCTTGACGCCGAGAATGTTGTAGTAATCTTTTTTGGCCACTTAATCTTGGTAACCGAGAGCAAACATGACCGCCTCGCGTATCTCATCCATCTTTTCGATAGAAAGATGAGCGATTGGGCGTCCAAGTCTGTGTTTTGGAACGGTTTGAAGCCGATCAAGATTGATCGAGCACGGTTCACGAACCCCGTCATTCTCATCCAACCAAACGGATGTTTCGTTATCGCGTACCGCAGTTGTTACAGGAGCGATGGTGACATCATTCAAGAACTCGATCGCGTCTGTTCTTGTAAGAACCACGACGGGGCGACGTTTATCAGGTTCTGGATACGAGAAATAGCAAACGTCTCCGCGAATCATAGGTCTTTCCACACCTCAGCGATCATCTCGTCATCAACCAAGCATTCGTCCTCTTGAACAGGGAATTTTTCGTAACTCTCACGAAGACGCCTTACTTTTTCTTCGGTCGAAAGCTTTTCGTCGCGCATTCGTCTTAAATCGTAAAGACTCTTTCGAACGTTCTTTTCAAGGAGTTCTTGATAATCGACATTAAGGTCGCGAGCTAGACGTTGAGTTTCCGACCAAAAGCGTTCATTGATGTCTATTTGGACAGTCATGCTGAGTTTAATTATCGCTCAAAATACAAAAAGCGAGAACTCCTCCAACAAGAAGTCCTGTTTGTAACTGTAGGCTCTGACCATGACCTTCCGTGACGTGACGTGCCCTGTGCTCACAGTTGTTTTCTATCGTCCAGTTTCCCATTCTCCGAAAGGCGAACTGCAATCGCTGGATCGCGTCAGGTTCGTGGCGTTGACTTACTTGCCCTAGAACCTCAATTGATCCAAACTCTTCGCAAAAAACTCTCCGAGGACCGCTGTCGATCAAATCGAATATTAACGGATGAAGGTCGGAATATCCCAATCGTCCCAACCAAGAACCGACGATCATAACGCCGAAATGGTAGATCAAGTTGGGGAATGTCTGACTAGTCGTCCGAATCAGATAGATCCCATCCGGGTACCGGATGGCGGGACGTTCCAACCAAGTAAAATTAACTTGAGGAGATGCAAACATTTATTTCGGAGAACAGCCGCGAGGCGGATAGTTGCCTCGCGGCTGGACAGCTACAGAGTTTTAGTCCTTTTTCTCTTCTTCCGCTTCCTCGACATCGACGTATTCAGCATCGATCACGTCGCCGTCGTCTGATGCTGTGGTCGAGCCGCCGTCGGAGCCGGCTGAGGCTGATGAGGCCTGTTCGTCGGCCGGGGCTTCGTCAGGCGACGCTGCGGTCTGACTGTAGAGAGCCTCGGCAAGCTTGTGCGAAGCGGTCTGGAGGCGGTCGAAGGCGTTGTTCATCGCATCGACATCTTCGCCGCCGAGTGCCGTCTTGGATTCGGCGATTGCGGCCTCGAGTTCGCCAGAGGCTGCTTCATCGAGCTTGTCCTTGTTCTCTTCCGCAGTCTTTTCGACGCTGTACACGAGTCCGTCCAGACGATTGCGTGCCTCGATGGCCGCTTTCTTCTTTTCGTCCTCGCCTGCGTGCGACTCGGCGTCCTTCATCATCTTGTCTATTTCTTCCTTAGACAGGCCCGACGAAGCGGTGATCGTGATCTTCTGCTCGCGGCCGGTGCCGACGTCCTTCGCAGACACATTCACGATGCCGTTGGCGTCTATATCAAAGGTAACCTCGACCTGCGGCACACCACGCGGTGCGGGCGGGATGCCGACGAGGTGGAACTTACCGAGCGTCTTGTTGTCCGTCGCCATGGGGCGTTCGCCCTGAATCACGTGCACCTCGACCGAAGTCTGATTGTCCGACGCGGTCGAAAAGATCTCCGATTTGCGTGTCGGAATGGTCGTATTCTTCGAGATCATCGGCGTCATAACACCGCCCAAGGTCTCGATACCGAGCGAGAGAGGCGTAACGTCGAGCAACAGAATATCGGTCTTCTCACCACCCAAAACACCTGCCTGCACCGCAGCTCCGAGAGCAACGACTTCGTCCGGGTTAACCGACTTGTTCGGCTCCTTGCCAAAGTATTCCTTGACCATCTCCTGGACCTTAGGAATACGTGTCGAACCGCCGACGAGCACGATCTCTTCGATCTCTTTTGGCGTCAAACCGGCGTCCTTAATGGCCTGTTCGACGGGTGGCATGAGGCGTTTGAGGATCGGCTCGACAAGCTGTTCGAATTTCGAACGCGTGAGCTTCATCACCAAATGCTTCGGCCCCGCAGCATCCGCCGTGATAAACGGCAGGTTGATCTCCGTCTCCATCGCCGACGAAAGCTCGACCTTGGCCTTTTCAGCCGACTCTTTGAGCCGCTGCAACGCCATTTTGTCGTTGTGAAGGTCGATTCCCTGATCTTTTTTGAACTCATCGATGATCCAACTGACCAACACTTCATCAACATCATCACCGCCGAGATGCGTGTCGCCGTTGGTCGATTTTACCTCGACCACGCCTTCGCCGACCTCAAGCACCGAGATGTCAAAAGTACCACCACCGAAGTCGAAGACCGCGATGATCTCATCCTTCTTCTTGTCCAAACCGTATGCCAGAGCGGCCGCGGTCGGCTCATTGACGATACGCAAAACTTCCAGGCCTGCGACCTTGCCGGCGTCCTTCGTCGCCTGACGTTGTGCGTCGTTAAAGTATGCAGGAACCGTGATAACGGCCTGCTCGACCTTGCTGCCAAGATAATCCTCAGCCGACTGCTTCAATTTCTGCAGCACCATCGCCGCGATCTCGGGCGGACTGTACTGTTTGCCCTCAGCGTCAATTCGAACGTCACCGTTACTGGCCTTTAGGACCTTGTACGGCACTTGTTTGATCTCCGAGGTGACCTCGTCAAATTTGCGTCCCATGAAGCGCTTGATCGAATAAAGCGTGTTCTCGGGGTTCGTCACCGCCTGACGCTTTGCGACCTGGCCGACGAGACGATTTCCATCCTTTGTAAACGCAACGACCGACGGCGTAGTGCGTCCGCCCTCGCTATTTGTAATAACGACGGGCTCGCCGCCTTCCATAACAGCCACGACCGAATTGGTCGTACCGAGATCGATACCAATTATTTTGCCCATATATTTATCTCCAAATACCTTATTATTGCTGTGCTCCGAATAAAACTTATGACTTGAGCCTGTAGAGATGATAATACTTGAGTGTGTTGTTGTCAAGTTTAATTTAATACAACCCACACCGAAATTCCTAAGCACTATGGCTGCAATTTCTGATGTCCGGCTTGTGAATCCTCGCCCCCGTTCTGATAACATCTTTACCGTTCGATCAATCTGGAGAGTTTATTTTGAGATGAAGTTCCTTAAAAACGTCGCACTATTGTTTCTTGTTTTGGCCATTTGCTCCACGTCGCAAGTGGCCCAGAAACCAAAATCCAAAGACGAGGCGATTAAAGAAATCGCAGGGCTTCTAGCCACCAAAAAACCCGAGGAAACCACGAAAGCATATCCGCTGGCGAAAGATTTCCTGGTTCGTTTTGCCAAAGACAACAAGGACGGCAAGGACAAATTCATACCTCAGGTCAAGGCTTTCGTCGAGGGTTACCGTGAGAATGCGTTCTACGCATCGGTGGACGACGGCAAATTCGCAGATGCCGTCGCCTACGGAAAGGAGATCCTCGGCGAGCACCCGGATGATGTTGCCGTGATGTTAAACCTCGCACAAGCAGGCTACAAATCGCTGGGTGCCAACCGCGACAAAACGTATGCCGAAGATACGATCGCTTTCGCAAAAAAGGCTGCTCAGGCATTGGAATCGGGCTCGCCCGCTAAGTCGTATGCTCCCTTCAAGGATAAGGACGATGCGACGGCATGGATGTACTACATCCCGGGATTTGTCCTGATCGATAAAGACACCAAAGAGTCGGCTATTTATATCTACAAGGCAACAACCTTTAACTCGCCGATCAAAGATGGTCCATTGCCGTACTATCTGATCTCGGCCTACTACGAGGATGTTTACGCAAAACTCTCGACCGATCTGAAATCAAAGGTCGCCGCCAAAACGATCAGCGACGCGGAATTTAAGACCGCAAACGACCGTGTCAACAAGTCGATCGAGATGATGATGGATGCTTACGCTCGAGCTTACACAAAAGGCGAGGCAGAAAAGAACCCGAACGCCGCACAGTGGAAGGAAAGGCTCGTGCAGATCTACAAATTTACTAATAAGACCGAGGAAGGCCTAAAGGAGTATGTAAAGTTCGTGATCCTGACGCCGATGCCGGATCCGTCGAAGCTGTAAATCAGCTGTCGGCTTTTTCGTTTTCGGCCTCGCGCATAAGTTTCGCGACGAAGTAGATGTAATGAATGCCGGAGAAGACGGCGAACGCGGCCGTTGTGGTGTAAACAGTCGGCAGGTAAAAACCCCGCAGTTCCGGATACGAAGCCGCGACGAGGATCATTATTACGGCAATGACCTGAATAAAGGTGCTGGCCTTACCAAGCCACGACGGCCTGAAGCCGCGAAAGCCAGTCAGCAAAGCGATCGAACCCGCGACGACGAGTATCATCACGTCGCGGCCGATGACCGTGGCGGTGACCCAAAATGGAACGGGCAAAAACCGTCCGGTTCCCATTACGCTCGGGATGGTGAGCATGACAAACGCTGTTGTCATTAGCAGTTTGTCGGCAATAGGATCGAGGAAAGTTCCGAGTTCGCTCTCTTGCTTAAATCGACGAGCGATAAATCCGTCGACGCCGTCGGACACACCGGCGATCGTAAACACGAGCAATGCCCAACCCGACTGGTGATATGCGAGCAGGATCGCGAACAGCGGTATCAGGCCCATTCGCATGAAGGTCAGCAAATTGGGGATGGTGATTATCTTGGTTGAGAGATTGTCTGCCATGAATGCGGAACTCAGAATTCGGAATGCGGAGTTACTTCTTTCGCCGCTTTGCGGTATTGATCGAAGCAACCCATATCGCGGTCAATTGATTTGCTTCATCGAGAAGATCTGCAACTTTTTTATTTTCTAACACACCGTGATCGACAAGCATCTCGATCCAAAATGCTGATTCATCCGTTTCCTCTTCCACAATACCCATTTTTGCAATGAATTCAGCTGTCGAGCGTCCTCGACATGCCGCCCGGTAATTAGCCGCCACCGAGGTGCCTGATCGAACCAATTGCCCACCTATCGTCCTAGCGACAAGCGTATTAGGTAACGACTCGACGAGAACCAATATTCGCAGGGCAAACTTCTTAGACCGGTCTTTCAGATCATTAAGTTTGGCCATGACACATCTTCGTCCCTAATTCCGCATTCCGCATTCCGACTTCCGCATTAGACGTCCACCGCCCTTAACTCAAGTAAACTAATCTCAGGCGGGCAATGGTAACGCATCGGAACGACGACGGTGCCGATGCCGCGGGTGATATAGATCTGAGCTTTGCGACGGGCGTGGAGGCCAGCCTTGAGTTTGCGTTGAGGCAGGATGCGGTTTTCATCCTTACGCATCTTGATCTGTCCGCCGTGAGTGTGACCGCTAAGTGTCAGATCGACGCCGATGCGTGCCGCTTCGCGAAAAATGATCGGGTTGTGGGCAAGCAATAATTTCATCTCGTCGGGAAACGAACCTCGCAGCGACGCCGCCACGTCCGTTTTCCCAACCATATAATCATCGACACCAGCAAGCCAAAACGAGCCACGTCGCGTCTCGAAACGAAATCCTTCATTGACGAGCATATTAATTCCCTCGCCGCGAAAAAGATGCGTGACCAAATCGGCGTCGGTCCAATGATCGTGGTTACCGAGACAAGCGTGGACGCCGTATTTCGCCTTAAGTTTGCCAAGCGTAGCGGCGACCGGAGCGATGTATTCGCGTTCGTGCGAGACATAATCGCCTGTCAGAACGAACATATCGGGCCTAAGGCGATTGGCGACCTTTACGACACGTTCGATATATTCGAGGCCCGTAAAAGGACTGTGATGAATGTCGGAAAGTTGGATTATCTTAAACCCGTCAAGCTTTTTCGGCAGACGTTTTAGATAGATCTCGACGCGTTCGAGGGACAGGCTGTTAGCCTCATCGATCGCGAGCTTGGCTTTCTTAGACCAATTCATTGCCATCGAACGTATCGGCTTTTCCGACGTAACAAAAGCGTTTATCCGTTCAGACAGTTTGGCTCGTCTTGTGGCTGTTTCTTCCATGAGGGTGAGATGAAGTATATCCGTTCAACAAAAGGAAAACAATGAATTTAACTCGATGTGACAAAAAACTGTGGAAGGTCGCGAGATCCATGGAGTATGCGGTAAACCTCAATACCACCTTCGATCGGGACGTAAAAGATGATGTAATTTTTGAATGGGAAGCTACGGAGATCGGGAAGAAATTCCGGACGAAGGCGAAATCCTTCAGGTGCGGTTGAGATCAGACGACATTTTTCGGCGATCCTGGCAACAAACCGATCGGCGATATCTTCGTCGGCTTCACGCGCCAAATAAAGCCAGATTTGCTGAAGATCCTCGGAAGAGAACTTTTGGCATCACGACGGATCAGTTGTCGCTACAAGTCTGCGTCGGCCTTCGGCCTTTATCGCTTCGATATCAAGCGGTCTAGACTCGCCACGTTTCAACTGTTCATAACCTCTAAGAATCTCGGCCCTAAGCTCCTCAAATCTCGCGGCTTTTGTCTCTTCCTTATCTTTTAGCAGCCGAAGGCCATCCCGAACAACCTCGCTCGCTGAGTAATACATCCCGCTCTCGACCAATTGATCAACAAAACTTTCCAGCTCGTTTGTTAGTGAAACGTTCATCGGCAAGAGTTTCCAATAAATAACAGTATATGTCAATAACTGTTATCGAGGTGTCAAGCAGGAACCGCTTTCAAAAATCGTCGTTTTCCGACTTGCAAAGTTATCTCCAACGCATCCCGCACGTGGACTTCCCCACCGGCTCCTAAGCGGCGATTGAAAACCACTTGAAAAGTACCACTAAGTTGAATGGAAACATCGGTATTGCCGACTTTTTTACCGTTGATTCGTACGCCACCCTGTTCAATTAGACGGCGACCTTCGCTCTTGGAAGCGGCCAACCCAGACATCACAAGTACCTCTATTAGGTCATAGTCCCCAGCGACAACGGAAAATGTCTCGATCTCGTCAGGAACTTCCTTTTGCACGAACCGCTTGACGAATTCCTCTTCAGCCGCATTCGCCGCCTCCCGCGAATGGAAATCCCCGATTATCGATTTGGCAAGATTTACTTTGATATCACGAGGATTCTTTCCATCTGAAATTTCAGATCTCAAATTTGAAATTTCAGATGGCGTCAGGTCTGTCAGCAACTCATACCAACGCCACATCAGCTCATCCGAGATCGACATTACCTTGCCAAACATCTCGTTCGGGGTCTCATCGATGCCGATATAATTGCTGAGAGACTTCGACATCTTTTGCACACCATCAAGGCCTTCGAGCAGCGGTGTGGTGATGATGACCTGCGGTTCCTGCTCGTATTCTCGCTGTAGATTGCGGCCCATCAGGAGGTTGAATTTCTGGTCAGTACCGCCAAGTTCGACGTCCGCATTAAGCGCGACCGAGTCGTAGCCCTGGACCAGCGGATAGAGCAGCTCGTGGAGCGAGATCGGCTTTTCGTCGTTGAGCCGCTTTGTAAAATCATCGCGCTCAAGGATCTGTTTGACCGTTGTTTTCGCACACAGCTTGATAAAATCAGCCGCGCCAAATTTATCCATCCACTCGCCATTGAACCGCAGTTCCGTCTTCTCCGGATCGAGCAGCTTGAACATCTGCCGCTTGTACGTCTCGGCATTCACATTGATCTCCTCACGCGAAAGCGGCGGCCGCGTCACGTTCTTGCCCGATGGATCACCGATCATCCCGGTAAAATCACCGATCAAAAAGATCACCGTATGCCCGAGATCCTGAAACGCCTTCAGCTTGCGAATAACAACCGTATGCCCCAGATGAATATCCGGCGCCGTCGGATCGAGCCCAAGCTTCACCCGCAAAGGCTTGCCCGTCTTCTCAGCCCGCTCCAGCTTCTTACGCAGATCTTCCTCACGGATCACATCAACCGTGCCTTTCTTTAGGAATTCGAGTTGTTCGTCAATGGTCATTTGAAAACTGAAATTATAGCCTAACCTGCGTCGGCACGCATCAGCACGGGCCAGAAGAGTTGAAGCAGCGTTCGCCTGAGAAATCGAAGGGCAGCGTTGTGCGGAATGGCGGTTTGGCGCCGGAAGTGACGGAAAGGTCGACCGCCTTGGTTCGAGCGAGGTAGCGTGGGAAGGTAAGCGTCGTGGATTGGCCTGCGGCGACGTTTGCTGCCGACACCTTTTTAAGAAGCTGGCCTTTGTCGTAGATCCAATAGACCAGATCTACTCTGGCTCGCGACGTTCCGCTGTTTCGGAAAAGGATCGAACGCGGCTTTTCGGGCAGTGGCGTTAGGCGGCATTCGTTTACGGCTCGGTCGGTGTCGCGGTAATCCGAGAGGCTGGTTATGAAGCAGGCGATCGTTTTGGTGAAATTCGTCGTGCCACCGCACAGAGCCGTGAATCCATTCTCGCCCTCGGATGTTTCCATTCCGCCAAGCTCAGCGATCTTCACCGATGTGTCCGCTATCATAGCGAAACGCTGGCGGGCGATGTTCTCGCACGCCGACGGGTCGTTTGCCGGCGGGAATACTGTTGGCGGTTCTAGTTTGTCCGCGCTCGCACGAAAGATATTTCCCTTTGTATCGATCAATATCGGCGAACCGCCATTGTCGATCGTGATCTCGGCGAAAGTGCCTTTGATCTCCTCTTTCCATTTCGATTCGCTCGTCCACCTTGAGACCGAAAGCATAGGATCAATTATCCAGAACGAGCCGTCTGCACCTACAGCTATGGCTTTTGCGGTGCCGGGAAATTTCGTGGCGGCCCAGTCGATAGACGAGACTTCGCCTTTTGTGTTCATCATCCACGGCATGCCTTGGCTGTCCACCGCGATCCGCGTCGCGTCGGCCTTTGTCGCATCGACCCAATCCGCTCCGCCCCAACGCCTTATCCAACCATCGCGGCCCGCGACCCAAACGTCGCCATTCGGATTGATATCGATATCAACGGCGGTTCCAGCAAGTGGTATCCACGCGCGGCCGTTGCGGCGAAATATCTCGCCCGTCGATCTCACGATCCACGGATAGCCAAAATTGTCGACCGCAATGCGGCTCGCCGCGCCGTCGATCCTAGTCCAGCCGCCGTCCTCAAATCTGGCAATGCTCGAATCCGTGCCAACCCGCCAGATCGAGCCGTCCGAGCCAATATCGATGTCTTTAGCCGTTCCCGGAAGTTGGGAAAGCCCCGCCGGGGCTGGCTGCGAGTGTACGCTGAAGACACCGAAAAAGATGATGAGAGAGATGAAAATATGGTGTTTCATTCGTGATCGACTTCCGAGCATTTCATGCTACCTATGGCATAAGCTTGTCATAGTCGGCGTGTGAGCCGATCCAGAACCAAAGAATCGCGTCGTCGTGGTCAAATCCGAGAGCCCGATAATGTGCCCCGACTCTCGCCGACCACATATTACCGATCTTCTTGAAATGTAGAGAGGAATGTCGCGGATCTACCTTCAACAAGGCAAAATTCTTGTCTGCCAGAGAGCGAACGTGGCGTGGCAGCTTATCGTAGAGTTCTCAAAACTGTGGTGTCGTGCGATGCTTCACAACGGACGCGACCTTCCTGCATCATTCTCAGCTTTTGCCTGACTGATCAGAGAATCAAATCTACCCGCCTGGGAATCGTGTTCGATCTGATTATCCCAGATGCGCGACCGATGTTCCTCGAACCACTCTTCAAATTCGACCAATTCACCATGCGGCAGATTTGCTACTGCTTTCTCAATTTCTTTTACTGTCATCGTGTCCATAGAACCTCGCACCTAAAAATATCAACTTTGGTATCAAAAATACAGGATTTCCATTTGCTGATCCATCAACATCATAACTTGCGGTACATGATATAGGCGTTCACCAATCCTTCGCGGCTGTGGTCGAAGGCATCTGGGATCTCGCCGATGACCTCGAAACCTATGCTTTTCCATAGGTTTACGGCGACGGTATTTGTTTTGACCACGAAATTGAACTGCATCGCCGTAAAGCCCAGGCGCCGAGCCTCATCCAGCGACCACAATGCCGTTTTCTTGCCGATTCCCTTTCCCGTTGTGTCCGGCGAAACCATGTAGGCGGCGTTTCCAACGTGTTTACCCAAACCCGGCTGGTTCGCTCGCAGCCAAAATGTCGCGACGACCTCGCTGTCCAGCACCGCCACATAATTGTGCTTATCCGGCGTAAACCAATACGCCAGCATCTCGTCCTCAGTCGCGTCGGGCGAGAAAACGTACGTGTCACCACCGGCGATCACAGCTTTGATGATGCGCCAGATCGCGGGTTTGTCTCCGGTCTCAGCTTTGCGGATCTCGATCACTTTTTCTACCTTTGCGTTCTTAGCGACTTTGCGTGAAACTCTTTATATTTTCACGCAAAGGTGCAAAGGACGCAAAGAATACCGCTAAATTGAGCGGTTTTGGTTTCAGATCTTATGTCGAACGATCTCAAGAACTTACATCTGGCCTTCATCGGCTGCGGCGTGATGGGCGAATCGATGCTCGCAGGTCTGGTCAAACGCCAGCTCGTCGAGCCTCAGAATATCTGCGCAAGCCATCCGCGCGAATCTCGGCGGGCCGAATTGGCTGAGAAATATGGCGTAGCGGTACTTGAGAGCAATGCCGAGGCGGCAAAGACGGTCGCGGGACACGAGAATTCTGCGGTGCTGATCTGCGTAAAACCACAGAGACTCGCGAGTGTCTTGAATGACCTCACGGGCGTTCTCCATATCGACCAGCTCGTCCTCTCGATCGTCGCCGGAGCACGCATCGAGCACTTGGCGGAAGAACTCGGCACCGCAAAGATCGTTCGTGCGATGCCAAACACGCCTTCGCAGATCGGAGCCGGAATAACTGCGTGGACTTGTACGGAAGCCGTCGCCGCGACCGAACGCAGCCATGTTCGCGAAATGCTGTCCGCCCTCGGCAAACAGCTTTTCGTCGAGACCGAGAACATGATCGACATGGCGACCTCGCTCTCCGCCACCGGCCCGACCTACATCTTCATGGTCATGGAAGCCCTGACCGACGCCGGCGTCCACCTCGGCTTTTCCCGCGACATGGCACGCGAACTCGTCCAGGAAACCATGCTCGGCTCGGTCAAATTTGCCATGGAATCGCACAAACATCCCGCCGAACTAAGAAACATGGTCACCTCACCGGGCGGAACGTCGGCGGAAGCCATCTACCAAATGGAAAAAGGTAGCTTACGAACGGTGTTGTCAAAAGCCGTATACGCGGCGTATAAACGTGCCGTGGAATTGGGCAAGAAAAACTGACTGAAGATAATTTTTAGTACCAAATCGCTTCGAGATCAAGTTTGAACCCGACCAGAAGCGGATCGCCGGAAACTTCCGTTGGATTGATTAGTATATCGACTTCGCGATCGGGTCGATAAATATATACGTTTTTCTCGATAGGATCGATCAGCCACCCCAGACTCGCTCCGTTTTCCATGTATTCGATCATTTTTGCGGTTAGTTGGTTAAGCGTGTCGGTCCTTGATCGTAATTCGACAACAAAATCAGGACAAATATGAGCGAAGCTCGCTCGCTCTTTATCGCTTAGGGCATTCCATTTTTCATGAAGTATCCAGCTTAGGTCGGGCGAACGGGTCGCCCCGTTTGCCAGAATGAAACCGGCTGAAGAATCAAATCCGCGACCACGCCCATCCTGTCGGGCCCAAATTCCAAATTCGACAGCGAGATCAAAATTCTGACCGCCAGTTTCACTATAAGTTGGTGCCATTATGATTATCTCTCCGTCACTATCACGTTCCACACGCAACGGGTCCATCCGCTGACAAAAGTCGAAAAACTCTTCCTCCGTCATCCTTGGGAAGTAAGAGCCAAAGTCTACCGCCGTCGGCAGTTCGGGATAGAAAGTTACTCGTTGCCCTATCGATGTTGTAGAGATGCTACTCATAATGCTCGATTTTAGCAGAAATTCCGCTCACTACCGCAAATACTTCTCAAACCACTCCAAATTACTCTGCATAGCTGCGAGCTGCATTTTGGGCTCGTTGGGGCCGTGCGGTTGTCTTGGGAGGACGATCATTCGTGTTGGGACTCCTTGGGCCTTTAGGGCGTTGTGGAATTCGTAGCCTTGGGAGATCGGAACACGAACGTCGGCGTCGCCTTGTTGGATGAGCGTCGGGGTGGTCACGCCTTTGATGTTGAACATTGCCGAGTGTTTGGCATAGACTTCGGGAATTTCCCACGCCTGGCCGCCAAAATAGTCGGGCACAAAGCCGGGAATGTCCGCAGTACCGTTAAAGCTCATCAGGTTTGTGACCGGTGCTCCGGCGGACGCGGCTTTGAATCGTTTCGTCTTGGTGACGATCGTCGAGGTCATGTATCCGCCGTAGCTCCAGCCCATGACGCCCATTCGGTTGGGGTCGGCGACGCCCATTTCGATGACCTTATCGACGCCGGTCATGATGTCTTCGTAGTCCATGCCGCCCCAGTCTTTCATGTTTGCACGCCGAAATTCCGTGCCGTAACCGCTCGAACCACGCGGATTTGGACGCAATATCGCGTAACCACGTGATGCAAACGTCGCGATCGGATAAACACCGCGGCTGCCGATATAACTTTGGCTAAAGACACCTGCCGGGCCGCCGTGGATATTGACGATAAACGGCACTTTGCGTCCCGCTACATAGTTATTCGGATAGGTAAGCAAGCCCTCGATCTCGCGGCCGTCTTTGCTTTTCCATTTGATGACCTCGGTCTTGCCGACCCGCATTTTGGCGATGTCGGCGTTTGCTTGCGAGACCTGCGTGAGTCCCGTTGGCCTAACGAGCGAAAAGACCTCGGGCGGCGCGTCCGGTTTTTGGACGACCATCGCGAGGGCAAAATCGGCCCCGTTTGGCGTCATACTGATGCCCGAGATCACAGCGGGTTGGTAATCGCGTTCCCGAATGGTGCCGTCGGCGACATTTGCTTCATACAATGATGTGCCGGTTCCCTTTGCCTCGGTAAATATTATCTTCGTCCCGTCCGGCGACCAACCGATCACGCTCGGCTGGCTGTCATGCGAGCCTGAGAATACGCGCGGAGCACCGCCGCCCGCCGGATAGACGCGGATCGTGTATGACTGTGCCCATTTTGGCGAATCGGATGCGATACCCGAGATCCATTTGCCGTCGGGCGAATAATGGAGGGCCGATTCGGCGGAATTTTTCTCCGTCGCAAATGCCGTGACACGGCCGCTCGCGACATCGACGGTTGCAATATCCGACGAAGGCCAATCGTTGGCCGACGGCGTGCTGACGTGATTAAAGACGATCGTTTTGCCATCCGGCGACCAGTTAAATCCGGTAACGTGCCGATTTTCGGTGGTCAGCTTTCGCTGTTCGCGTTTTCCCGAAGCATCTTTCCAGACGGGCATGACGTAGAGACGTGACATCTTGATGTTCTCGTCGATCCAGCGATAGTCGTTGCGGCCCTTGTCGTTTTTGTCCTCGTCGTCAGACTTGGCATCTGTCATCGCAAAGGCAAACCACTTCCCGTCCGGCGACCATTCAAAATCGCCGACACCGTTTTTTACATCCGTGATCATCTCGGCCTCACCACCGCCGACACGGAGCAAAAAGAGATTGCTTTTGTCGCTACGCATCGAGGTAAACGCAAGCCATTTGCCGTCGGGCGACCACTTCGGATTAGTCGAAGACTTGTCCGCGAATGTGATCTGCATATTGTCCTTGCCATCCGACGAGCCGAGCCAGACCTGCGATACATACTCGCTCTTGTCAGCCGTCATGACCTCGGTGTTGACCGTGTAGCTGACCCATTTGGCGTCGGGTGAGAGACGTGGACTGGCGACCGCCTTGGTCTTGATCTGCATCTCAGGCGTCCAAACGTCCGAGATGCCTTGTCCAAATACAAACCCCGAAAATACTACCGAAACCAAAACTGCCACAAAGATAAATGAGCGCATATCAATTTCCTCCAAAATATACAGTTAACAAACTACAATTCACTTTCCTTTCCGGCAATCGACATCGTGCCGCCTCTCGCCATTCCGACCGAACCACGGCCCTTTTCGTCAAACGAAACAGGGATCACATCCATCGCATCCGGAATACCAAAATCGATGCGGTAAAACCACACCTCGCGATTCTCTATTGTTTTCTTGAGATCGGGCTCACCAAGGGTCTTGAGGGCGAGGTCACGCGAACCGACCTCAACTTTGGAGTTGCGAAACATGTCTTTAATCATCCGGCCGCGTTCGATCTTGTCGCCGGCGAGCCATTCTGCCGATGAAAACGGCTTCGGCTCATAATTGCGCCACGGCTTTTTGAAGCCCATGCAAGCGAGACTTACTGTCGCAAGTATCAGCAGACAGGCAACAAGATTCCGTTGCGCCGTTGAGGTTGGGATGTTTCTTTTCACGTCTCCTCCGTGAGCAACCTCCCTTGCCGAAACAGAGTTGTTGCCAAAAATCGATCAGCCTTCACGAATCAATTTAAATTTCCACACCATTCTACTTTGATTTTCGTCAAAAATATACTTGCTGTCGGCCACTCGCCAGAAGCCGAGGAATTGCCACTTTCCGGGCAACAGTTTGTTAAACAAGGGCACGTGAATGTCCAAAGCGACGGCATCGAGCAACGCGCGATTAAATGCATCGAGTTTCTGATCGCCACGCCGTCCGTTACCGGTGTAGTGGATGACCTCGCTCGTGTCGCCGTGAAAGTCCGGATAGCACGGATTTATTCGCCCAAAATCGGTCAACAGTGAGATCAGCACACCCTTTTGCTGATAGATACCATGCCGAACGCGGTGAATCTCACTGACCTCAGCCCACGAAAAAATGCTGCCGACCTCGACCATTTTAAGATTATTTGAACTTATCTGTTGATAAGGCCCACTCATACTTGACACCGTTTCGGGCGATAAATAAACTTGATGTAACCTATCACTGATTCCCAGTGAATTACCAGTTTCTGGCTATTGGAAAAGCAGTCTGAAGTGCCCATTAGAGCGACCCCTCCGACCAAGTCGTGCGTGGGCGTGGTGTTTCTGAAGAATAATACAATTTAGGGGAGAAAAACCAGGTGAAAAAAATTCTTGTGTTGATGGCCGTGATCGTCGGCGTGTTGGCAGCAATTAGTATATTTGTATCTGCGCGGGCCGGAGCCGCTCAGTCAGTGTTTAACGACCGTTCGCGTGACGACATCGAGCTTGCAAAGCGGATCAGCCTCGACATCCTGCGCGAACGGGCCGCGGAGCGTCCGATAGGCAATGTGGACGAAATGCAGGTGCAACGAGTCGAGATCGACGATCTCGGAATGGCACACACGCGTGTACGTCAAACGGTCGCCGGCATTCCCGTCTGGGAAGGCGAGGCCATCGTCCACCTAAAGTCCGATGGTACGCTCTCGACCATAACCGATAATTTCATCGAGGCCATATCGGTCAATACTACGCCAGAAATAGATCGGAAAAAGGCCATCCGAAATGCGTTAGAGTTGTATACGGGTAGTGCAAAGCGGACGGACCTGTCGCAGGCCGAACTATTCGTTTTTCGCGGCGAAGAACGTGACTATCTCGTCTATCGAGTAGAAACGCCACGACTCGACGGCTCGGACGCAAGCTCGGCGCCGGTCGATTTTATCGACGCTCACACGGGTGAACGCGTTTTCGGATATGACAATCTGCAGACCGGCACCGGTTCGTCGCTCTACAGCGGCACCGTCTCGATCGGCACCAGCTCGAGCGGCGGAAGTTTCTACATGGAAGACACGACCCGTCGTCAGGGTACGTTCAATATGAACAACACCGGTAACACCTCGACCGGTACCGGCGGAACGCAGTCGCGCTACACCGATGCAGACGATATTTGGACCGCGACCAATGCCCGCGCTGGCGTCGATGCTCATTATGGTGCGGCTAAGACATTTGATTACTACCAGAGCGTTCACGGACGCAATGGTATCGACGGCAACTACGGCCCCGGCACAACGACCGCAATTGCCAACGGCGTCAGCATCGTTGCTTCGCGAGTTCACTTTGGAGCAAGCTACAACAACGCCTTTTGGTATCAGAATATGATGACCTATGGCGACGGCAACGGGACGACCTTTACGCCGCTGACGACTATCGACATCTGCGGCCACGAGATGACCCACGGCGTCACTGAGCGAACTGCCAATCTCACATACAACAAGGAATCTGGTGCCTTGAACGAATCAATGTCCGACATCTTCGGTGCAATGGTCGAGGCTTATGCCGATGGCGCCGTGAGCGGTGACACATGGAAGATCGGTGAGGACGCATACACGCCCGGAACGCCCGGCGACGCTCTTCGTCGGATGGACAATCCAAACGCTGTCGGCGATCCGGATCACTACACGCTTCGCTTGTATCAGGGAACCTGTACGCCTTCGAGTGCAAATGATCAGTGCGGTGTACACACAAATTCAAGCATCCAGAATCATGCCTATTACCTGATGGCGGCAGGCGGCACGAACCGCGTCAGCGGAGTAACTGTAACCGGCATGGGCACGACCGATGCCGCACGTATTTTTTACCGTGCTTTGACGGTTTATATGACGGCGAGCACCAATTTTGCTGGTGCACGAACTGCGACCCTCAACGCCGCGACCGATCTTTTCGGCGGTTCAAGCAGCCAATACACCAAGATCGCGACCGGCTGGTGCGCCGTCGGCGTAGGTTCGTGCCCAAGCGGCACGCCGACACCGACAGCTACTCCGACCAACACGCCGACCGCGACGCCGACGGTAAATCCGACGGCGACACCGACCGCAACGCCAACAGCGACACCAACGGCAACCCCGACGCCGGGCGGCCAGTTGATCGTCAATGGCGGTTTTGAGGGCAGTGCGAGTCCGTGGGTTGGTTCGGGAACGGGCTATTTCTACACCGCTAACGGCAACTATCCGCACGGCGGCACGGGTTACATCTACTTCGGCGTGAACAATAGCGTCAGCGGCCAGTCGTATCAGACGGTCACGATCCCGACGACAGCAACCGGAACTTTGAACTTCTGGCTGAATGTCACGTCGAGCGAGACAACGACCACGACTGCCTATGACAAGCTCTTTGTCGAGGTACGAAATACATCCGGCACTCTGCTCGCGACGCTGGCAACCTATAGCAATCTGAACAAGGTAGCGGCGGGCGTTTACTCGCTCAAGTCGTTCAATCTAGCCGCTTACAAGGGACAGACCGTCCGGATACAATTCCGCTCGACCATGGACAGCTCGAT
>JANPDK010000061.1:0-11363 GCA_031431415.1 Acidobacteriota bacterium
GGACAGACGAAGCGGCACTGAACGCCGCTCTACAAACCGATATCCGCTCGAGTTGGACATCGAATGGGAAGGCCCGGCGGGACGCTCGCCGGGCAGCCTCAGCGACATTAGTCTCGATGGGTGTTTCGTGCTCGGATCAGGCGAGGTCGAAGACGGCGAACGTGTTCGCATCTTTGTGCCGCTCGCCGACGGAATGCGGGTCGAATTTAGCGGTGTCGTCGCAAACAACGTTTTCGAGATCGGTTTTGGTGTGAAATTTGATCAGCTGTCGGCGGCTCAGCGGGAATTGCTGATCGAGATGGTTCGTGATTCGGGTCTGGCCTAAGCCTCGGCCCGTCGTCCGAGAGCCTCGATCGCGACCTCGCGGTCGTCGAAGTGGAATTTGTCGCCGCCGATGATCTGGTAATTCTCGTGTCCTTTCCCAGCGATAATCACGACGTCACTCGATGTCGCTATTGTCACGGCACGATGGATCGCGTCGCGACGGTCTGAGATTATTTCGTAATTTTCGGTCTTTGCTTTAACTCCAACCTCAATCTCAGCAACTATCTTTAGGGGATCTTCGTTTCGTGGATTGTCGGATGTGATGACCACGTGATCGCTGAGCTCTCCCGCGACCTCGCCCATCGGGACTCGTTTCGTCTTGTCACGGTCGCCGCCGCAACCGAAGACGGTGATTATTTTGCCGTCCGTCAGCTCGCGAGCGGTTTTGAGAGTGTTGAGCAGAGCATCGTCAGTGTGTGCGTAATCGACGACGACGGCGAAATCTCCATCGTGCGGCACACGTTCGAAACGTCCCGGTGCACCGACACAAGTTGACAGTCCGTTCACGACCAAGTCCAGTTCGTAACCAAGCTCCAAAGCCGCTCCAGTCGCTGCCAACATATTGTAAACATGTGGCTTGCCAACGAGCGGGGAAGTGATCCGCCGCGAACCTGCGGGTGTTTTTAGATCGAACGAGGTGCCGCGAATGAGCGAGACCTCGACATTTTCAGCCGTTAGATCGGCTGTCCTGTCAGTACCGCCTGCGGTAGCGGGTGGGGTTTTCTGCGAGAAGGTCAAAACTCGCTGGCCTTCCGCCGTCAGTTCACTCGCAAGCTTCGCTCCCCATTCGTCGTCGATATTTATCACACACGAGCCGGGCTTTTCGCCGAGGCGTCCGTCAAACAGCCGTTTCTTCGCGTCGAAATAATTTTCCAGCGTCAGATGGTAATCGAGGTGATCACGGGTCAGGTTTGAGAAGACCGCGACCTTGAATTGCAGCCAATCGCAGCGGTGCAGGTCGATCGCCTGCGACGAAGCCTCCATCACCGCGACCGCACAGCCGTCGCTGACCGCCTGCCGCAGGAAGCGATTGGTATCCGAAGCCTCTGGTGTTGTTCGCACAGCCTCTTCGCTCTTCTCGCCGATCCGGTATTCCACCGTCGTCAACATCGCCGCCTTCTGTCCTGCGGCTTCGGCTAAAGCAAAACAAAGATAAGTCGTCGTCGTCTTACCGTTCGTGCCGGTGATTCCCACCAGATCGAGCCGATGCGAAGGCTCGCCATAGACAACCGATGCGGCTCGAGCCAAGGCTTCGCGAGCGTCTGCGACCTTAAGCCAAGCACCTGCAAAACCGGTCGGCGGATCAAATTCCGAGATGATTCCCGCCGCTCCACGCCGCATTACGTCATCGACAAAGCGATGCCCGTCGACGGTCGAGCCTTTGATCGCTACGAACAAAGTCCCTTCTCGCGCGGCACGCGAATCGTGCGTTACGTCCGTCGCTGGAATCAGCGTAAGTCCGGATATCTCCGCCCCAAGAGCCAGGGCAACTTCCATTACTGTGATATTCTCGTGATTCAATGCCTTTTGTGTTCGATCCGCTCGAAAGGGAATTATACGACACGAGCATAAAATTGCACGAACATCGCGGCTCACGTTTTCGTACTTAATCTCAGAATCGGAGGTTGGTCACTATGAACATTGTTAAAATAATCCTCGCCATCATCGGAATATTTTTCGCGGGCTTTGTCGCGCTCTGGGTGCTCGGGTTTCTGTCGTCGATCCTCTGGTACGTTTTCTGGATCGGCATCCTCGGCGGCCTGGGCTACGGAGCGTATCGCCTGTTCACCAAACTAGAATCAAAGTCCCTCGGCGGAGGCAACCCCAACTCCGGCATCGGCACCGGCGACATTAATATGTCGTGGGATGAATACGATAAGAAATACCTTCACAAATAGTCGGCTAGACAACGCGGGCTCGATTCGGTAGATTCTTTACTTGCCAATATGCCGGGGTGGCGAAATTGGTATACGCACTAGTCTTAGGAACTAGCGTCGAAAGACATGCGAGTTCGAGTCTCGCCCTCGGCACCATCTTTGCAGAGGCCCGCACGAAGTAAGGGCATTTCGTGCGGGCCTTTTGCGACTTTCTGGTTAACACGATGCCCTTACTTCGTGCGGGCTTCTGCAACAAAATCCAAGTCCGACAACTGACAACTGGCCACCGACTTGCTATCCTTTTTCTAGTAAATGACTAGCGAATTAAAAGAAGTTTCACCAACACAAAGAGAACTGCATATCACAATCGACGCCGCCGTGCTGAAGGATGCGTATGGCCGCGTAAGCAATAAATTTGCAAAGCAGGCGAATATCCCGGGGTTTCGAAAGGGCTACGCTCCGGTCGATGTCGTGCGGATGCGTTTTCGCGAGGATATCAAGAGTCAGGTTTTGCAGGAAGTCGTGCCCGGACAGGTCTCTGAGGCGATCCTCGAACACGATCTGCATCCGCTGACCGAGCCGCAGTTGCACCTTGAGGATCACGAAAACGTCGTAGTCAACGGCTCGCAGCCAATTACACTGCACGTTCATGTCGAGGTAATGCCCAAGATACCGAAGCCAAATTACAAAGGCATCGAGGTCGTGCGGCGTGTCAAACCTATCGCCGACGGCGAGGTTGAGGATCTGATCGCCGAGCGTCTCCAGCGTGAAGCTGCACTCATTCCGATCGAGGGCCGTGCGTCCGAGCTTGGCGACACGGTAATCGCCGATCTCGAAGGCCGTTTCGACGACGAGCCCGATGCCGATCCGATAAAGGCCGACGATCTCGAAGTTGTTCTCGGTGATGAGGTGATCGAGGTGTCGTTTACTGAGAATCTCGTCGGCGTTAATCAGGATGACGAGAAGGAATTCACGGTGTCGTATCCGGCCGAATTTTCGGCGGCGGCACTCGCAGGCAAGATCGTTCATTATAAAGCCAAGATCAAATCGGTAGGCAAATCAGAGGTTCCTGAGCTAAACGACGATTGGGCCAAGAGCCTCGACGAGGGCTACAAGTCACTCGCCGATCTGCGAAAGCGTTTGAATGCCGATCTCGAAAAAGTTGCCGAGGCTGATGCGGATGCCAGGTTAAGAAATAACGCCATTGCGAAGCTGATCGAGGAAAACGCCTTCGAAGTTCCGGGAACGCTGATCGAGAATCAGGCGCGTAATCTGCTCAATAATTTTGCTCAAGACATGCAGCAACGCGGCGTGGACTTACGAAATATTGATGACAATTTCATCCAGATGGCTTATGGCAACATGCGAACACAAGCCGAACGCGACGTTCGCGGTGCGATGCTGCTCGATGAGGTCGCTGAGATGGAAAAGATCGGGATCACCGACGCCGAGGTCGACGAAGAGATAGGAAAGTTGGCGGAATATTACCGAACCCCGCTCGAAGAGGTCCGCCAATCGCTTGAAAAAGAGGGCGGCATCGATAATATTCGCAACAACCTGAAAACACGCAAATCGATCGAAGCCGTCATCGCAAACGCAAAGGTCACCGACGGCGAATGGATCGACGAAACGGCCGGGCAGCCGGCAGGGGCAGATCAAGAAAAGCCGAAGAAGGCAGCGAAGAAGAAAGAGCCGGCGAAGAAGGTAGCGAAAAAGGCGTAGTTGCCGGTTGTCAGTTGTCAGAAAAAGCAGCCGCGTAAATTCTCAGTCTGACAACTGACAACTGACAACCGACAACTTCTTTTCGCTTGATTTTTCGGACAAAAGATGTAAAATCGACTCCGATATTGCAATCGCCATATTTTCAACAGTTTATAAGCACTTAATTCAAGTATTGTCTGAAGTAAATTCGAGAGAGCAAATATATGTTAGTACCAATGGTTGTCGAGCAAACGTCGAGAGGCGAGCGTGCCTTTGATATTTACTCGCGTCTGCTCAAAGACAGCATTATCTTTATCGGCACGCCGATCGACGATCAGGTTGCCAATCTTATCGTCGCGCAGCTCCTGTTTCTCGAAGCCGAGGATCCGGAACGCGACATTAATCTCTACATCAACAGTCCCGGCGGATCGATCACGGCCGGAATGGCGATCTATGACACGATGCAGTTCATCAAAAATGATGTAACAACGATCTGTGTCGGCCAGTGCGCTTCGATGGGAGCTTTGCTGCTGTGTGCCGGTAAGGCAGGCAAGCGTTTTTCGCTGCCTAACGCACGTGTTCTCATTCACCAGCCGTCGGGCGGTGCTTCGGGACAGGCAACAGACGTTCGCCTAATGGCCGAAGAGATCATCCGTATGCGAACCCTGACTTCGACCATAATCGCCCGTCACACCGGCCAGAATTTCGACCAGGTCGAACTAGACGTAGAACGCGACCGCATCCTCACGCCGATCCAGGCGAAGGAATACGGGTTGATCGATGAGGTGATAGAACACCGCGAGAAATAAGTTCGGAATGCGGAGTGCGAAATGCGGAATTCTTAACTCCGCATTCCACACTCCGCACTCCGCATTCAATCTATGAGTCAATTTCGTCGTCCAGAAGAGCTTCTGATGTGTTCATTTTGCGGTAAATCGCAGAATGATGTGCGCAAGCTGATCGCCGGGCCGGGCGTATATGTCTGCAATGAGTGCATCGATATCTGTAATGAGATAATCAATGACGACGAGCAGACGACGACGACCGTAAAGACCAACCTGCCAAAACCGCATCAGATACGGGCATTTCTCGACGAATATGTGATCGGCCAGGACGAATCGAAAAAGCGTCTTTCCGTCGCGGTTTATCAGCACTACAAACGCCTGGAAATGGCGAAGCGGCGCAATGACATTGAGCTGCAAAAATCGAACATCCTACTCATCGGCCCGACCGGAACGGGCAAAACGCTTCTGGCTCAAACACTTGCGAGACAACTGAGCGTCCCGTTCTGCATAGTCGATGCGACCAGCCTGACCGAGGCGGGATATGTCGGCGAAGACGTCGAGAATATTCTCAATCGCCTGCTCCAATCGGCCGGTGGCGATATCGAAAAGGCTCAGACCGGTATCATCTACATCGACGAGATCGACAAGATCTGCCGCAAGGACGACAATCCGTCGATCACGCGTGACGTTTCCGGCGAAGGCGTTCAGCAGGCGTTGTTAAAAATTCTCGAAGGCACTATCGCCAATATCCCAACCGCTGGCGGTGGGCGAAAGCATCCGCAGCAGGATTTTCAGCAGCTGGATACGACCAACATCCTGTTCATCTGCGGCGGTGCGTTCAACGGCCTCGAAAAGGTGGTCGAACGGCGTTTTCGCAACAAATCGCTCGGCTTTCAGGCCGACGTCAAGACCAATCAGCAGCGCCACACCGAGTCGATCGACAAACTCGAACCGCAGGACCTCATCCACTACGGCCTGATCCCCGAATTCGTCGGCCGCCTGCCGGTCATCGCCACCTTACGCGAACTCGACGAGGCCGCCCTGATCTCGATCCTCACCGAACCAAAAAACGCCCTGATCAAACAGTATCAGCGTAAATTCGAGTTCGACAACATCAGCCTAAAATTCACCGACGGAGCCCTCCAGGCCATCGCCCACGAGGCCCACAAACGCAAAGTCGGAGCCCGCGGCCTAATGATGATCCTCGAAGAGATCCTCCTCGAATCCATGTACCACCTCCCATCCGAGAAAACAGTCGGCGAGATCGTAGTCACAAAAGAAATGATCGAGCGAAAAGCCCCGGTCTTTGAAGTTGTGATGCGAGCGGACGAGGCGGCTTAGCACGGCAACGAACCATAAAAAGCATTGATTGAAACATCGCTTTAAGGCTAATTTGCTTTGAGACAGATATGATTTGTGATATATCTAGTGGTGTTGGATATGGCGAAGCAGACTGAAAAAACTAGAAAGAAGCTGGGAACGACGATGGTTGTCTCGCCGAGCAGGACGCTGTTGCTGCCTGCTAAAACTGCTTTCAAAAATGGTTCAAACAGCACTCATATCGAGCGTCCATATCGCATCAATCCGGAAACACCTGAGGAACGCGAAAAAAGGCTTGAAAAGCGAAAGGCTCTTACCTTGAAGGTGTTTAAGTGGGCTTTCGATAACAACAATATCAAAGGCTGATGAAGGGCTTACATACCTACGACACATCAGTTATCATTTCCAGAGGCCTGTCTGATTTCCCCGACGGAGCAGACAGGTTTCTTTTTTCCTCGGTTGTTCTCCTGGAACTCTCAGCCAGTGCGAAGGACGATGCTCAACGAAAACAGATCGACCGACTCTTCCGTGAATATGCGAAGGATAATTCGCTCATCTATCCCGACTTGAACGACTGGCAGCTTGCAAGCAAGATACTCTACTGGCTCACCAACAAACGGCGAAAAGAGCAGGGCGGCAAGCTTGCTAAGCTAGTTCCCGGCGTGTCTCAACGAATGGCAATGGACGTACTTTTGGCCGTCAGCTCGAAACGTTGGGAAGCGACGATAGTCGTCGATAATTGGGTTGATTTCAAAGCGATCCAGCACTATTGCAAGGGTTTAAAGATTCAGAGAGCTACGGATTTCTTTGGCGGATAGCAAAGCCGAAGGAATGGGCAATAGAACGCGATCGTGCCGCTAAGACTATCTGACGCTGTCACATACCTTGACCACCACATGAATCATTCTCGTGCTACACTAAGCAGATATTAGTAAAAAATCATTTCGTTTTTTGGTTACCAAATTTGAGCGTGGCGTGTACGTGCTCTCCGGTTTGGCTTGTCGTACCTTTTGGCAGCGGCGTAAGCGGAGAAAACATATGAAGAAGGCAATGCTTTTTGTGGTGACGGTCACGGCCGTTGCGTTTGTGGCGGTTAGTGGTTTTGGTGTGGAAGCCGCCGGGAGTCAGCGGTTTGGGTTGGCCGAGTTTGCGGCCTGGCCGGCGCCGACGCCGGTTGATGCGTCATTTGCTGCGAGGATCACGGCGGAGCACAACGTAATTCGGGCGAAGTACGATCTTCCGCCGCTCCAATGGGACAGAGCATTAGCCGATCGTGCCCAGGAATGGGCAGATAAGCTCGCCTTGTTCGCAAAGCTTCCGCCTGATCACCGCGATGATACATCGATCGGGGAGAACATCATCTGGGGCGGTTCCGGAGCATTGACGCCGCAGTCGGTCGTCGCCAGATGGGCCGGAGAGGCGGCAAACTATAACATAGCGACAAATACTTGCGCCGACGGTAAATCTTGCCTTCATTTCACACAGGTCGTCTGGTCCACCACGACAAAGGTCGGCTGCGGCAAAGCCAGGACAGCGGACGGAATGACTGATTTTGTCGTGTGCGATTACAGTCCGCCGGGTAATATCGGCCAGCAGCCACCTTTCAAACCAACGCCACCGACGACCGCTCAGGTAAAGCCCTCGCCTACGTCAACACCTAACCAATCGATACACTGGAATCAGAATGTGCCGGGGAAAATCTATGATACCGAATCGCAATTCCCGACTCCCGTTCCTTCGCCCCAGTCAACACCAGCCCCGAAAATCGGCGGTGAATGCGACGCTTGCAAAAGTATTAAGCTGTTAACCGAACAGGTCGAACAGCTCAAGAAACAGCTCGACGCATATGCAAAACTAACAACACCCAAGGCGCCCCCCGAACCAACGATAGCGCGGACGGAACCGCCGAACCCTGTACCAACGCCATCAATGGCGGTGTTGAACCAGCCCAAACGAGACATCCGGGACTCTGCATTTAAGTGCAAGATCAATACTGACACTATGGCGCCGTTCGTTGCCGCGGAAGGTATAGCGGAGCAGGTTGGCGACATTGTTATTAAATGCTCCGGCGGCGTGGCTCCAGAAATCGGTATGACGCTGCCCACGGTGGACATCAGGGTCTTTTTGAACTTGAACACGAACATCACGAGTCGGGTCTTCAACGATAATACCTCTGAGGCTTTGTTATTCATCGACGATCCGCAACCGGCGGCCCAGAGCCCCTGTGCTCCGGCCAGTGGCTCCACGGTGTGTAATTTGCTGACGGCCGGCCCCGGTGGCACGGCGGTGGATGCAGGCGGTGTTGTCCGCAATATATTTCAGGGCAGGCAGGTTGCGGCCAATGGCATCTTGTTCACTGGAGTGCCGATCAACGTTCCGACCGCCACGACAGAACGCGTCTTGCGCATTAAGAATATACGGGCCAACGGCAACCAACTTGGCGTGTCAAGTACGCTGGTACCGACGCAGGTGACCGCCTATGTTAGTACCACCCCGGCCTCGCGACTAGAAATCGAAAACCCGACGGTCACCGTCGCCTATGTTCAAGAAAGCATTAACTTTCGTCTGTACAGTCGCTACAATGCCGATCATATTTACCAACAGAGCATTTCCCTGAATCCTGACCTGGCGTCCGGTAAAACCATCCAGGAAAACTTAAAATTTTCGGTGATTAGCTTTCAAGAGAATTTTCAAGGGAGCTGGAAAACTCGCGACGCGAATCTGCCGCTCAAGGATCCCGGTACCCAGCAAAATCTCCCACAGAACGTAAACGGCGCCCCGCCGGGACAGTCTGTAGCATCAGGCTTCTACAATACCGGATTTACCAGCATCAATGGCTTAAACCGCGCCGGTCGTGCGGATCACGGGACTCGCCTAATGGCCCAATTCTCCGGCGTGCCTAACGGAGTCCAGGTGTGGGTCAGCGCTGGCCCGATGGGAAAGGAAGCCAAGACAATCGAGGTATTCTCCGGCGGAGGGCGGCGGGTCACCAGCGCTGACCCGATGAGCAAGGACGACAAGGCAATCGAGGCTGGCCCGATGGATCAGGACGGCAAGGCAATCAAGGCATGTAACTTTTGTGAGAGCAGCCCCCGCCTCGCCGCCTGGGGCGTGAAGACGGATCCCAACGGATCCGGGCCCGCGTCTCCGGTCGAAATCACGAACGGATCTCTCGGCGGTCCCGTTGCAAGTGGTTTGCCCGGCAAGACGACTCAGGGTCTCGTGCAGGTGCTCATCACTAACGGCGCAGGAACATTCGTCTGGGAAGTGTTCGGCGAAGATCCGTACGGCCAGGACAATGCCGCTTTCGCGGTTGTCTACGCCTATGTGGCAGATCCAGGGAATAATCTGCCGGCCCCCGGAATCCAGTCTGGGGTGTGGGGCAGCTTAGCCCCGTTCAGCAAAGTGGGCACGGCGAGCGATTCGGCTCCGCTAGCACGGTTCGTTGTTCCATTTAACCGTTTCCGTAATAGTCTGCTGGTAACAAAAATCGAATAGTAACCCCTCTTTTCGTTTATATCGAACAGCTCGGTCATGACACCGGAATTGCAATCAGCAAGATGGGCAGTGCTCTGTCGCCCGTTACACGGGCTGGGTTTTGCCAGCCTCGTCGAGCGGGCATCTAGAACAAATCACTCTTAGCAGCCTCGTTCACGAGGTTTTCCCGAAGGGAACATAGCCACGTCGTTACGGCGTGGTCCGGATCGGGCGATTAGGCGTAGGGCGTTTTAACGTCCTTACTCTGCGCTCTTTAGCTTTTGAACGGCTAAAGCCGCGTGAGTAAGCCCGTTAAAACGGGCTGAGGAGCCGCAGTCGAACACCACCACGCCCTAAAGGGACGTGGCTATGTGCCGCGAAACGCGGGAAGGCGGCTGAAGCCGCCTTTCAATGCGGCACAGTGATTTGGAAAATGAAAAATTCAGAATGTAAAAATTGACTGACATTTTTCAAAAAGTAGGCAGGCAATCGCCGTATATAGAAAGCATCACTAGACCGTTGAAAATTTACCTGTCCGTCGGGACAGTTAGGTATTGCTTTTGCGCGTGCGATTTGCGTAAATATATCTATACCGATATTTTGACTGACCGGCTGCCTCTTTTTGTAAGAGAATCCCCAAACTATGCAAGAATTTACAGACCAGATGCCTTCGGACATTGAGCGTTTTCCGATGGTTCCGATCAGAGACGTAGTTATTTTCCCGTTTACCAAGGTCGCCTTTAAGATCGGGCGGCCGAGCAGTGTGATCGCTTTGGAGCAGGCGATGACGGGCGGGCGGCAGATATTATTGTCGACGCAGCACGACGCGACGATCGACGAACCGACGGCAGATCAGATCTATCAGGTCGGAACGCTGGGGCGTATCTTGCAGGCACAACGGCTGGAGAACGGCCAGATCAAGGTTGTTGTGGAAGGGCGCGAACGCGGGCGGATGGTTCGCGTCGAGCAGGAAGCTGACGGGATGTTCTACGCACACGTTCGCCGCGTGGCATCGACCGACGAGTCGGGCTATCGGACGGACGGTTTGCTGCAGAAGATACATACGCTGGTGGAGCAGTTTTTGCGTGTCTCGCCGGATGCTTATACGGATGCTTTGCATGCTTCGTTACGAGGCGTTTCGGCGGCGCAGATAGCGGATTCGATGTCGTCGCATTTGCGGATCGGGGTCGAGGAGAAGCAGGATCTGCTTGAGACGGTTTCGGTTCAGGAACGCTTGCAGAAGCTGGTCGATGTGCTCGACGGCGAGATCGAGAAGCGCCAGCTCGACCGCAACATCCATTCGCGAACCAAAAAAGCGATGGACAAGCACCAACGCGAGTACTACCTCAACGAACAGATCAAGGCCATTCACAAAGAACTCGGCCGCAAAGACGAAAAAGCCGAGCTCGAGGACCTGAAAAAGAAGATCGCCGACGCCGGAATGACCGAGGAGGCGACCGACAAGGCGATGCAGGAATTTGCACGCCTCGAAGCAATGCCGCCGATGTCCGCCGAGAGCACCGTCGCCCGCACATATCTTGATTGGCTGATCAACGTGCCGTGGAAAGACCGTTCCGACGAGGTCGAGGATCTGGGAGTCGCCGAGGCGACCTTAAATGAGGACCATTATGGGCTTGAGAAGATCAAAGAGCGGATCCTTGAATTTCTGGCGGTTCGCCAGCTTGTTAAAAATCCTAAAGGCACGATCTTATGTTTTGTGGGTGCTCCGGGTGTTGGTAAGACTTCGCTAGGTAAGTCCATTGCGAACGCGACAGGCCGAAAATTCGTGCGTCTCGCACTGGGCGGCGTTCACGACGAAGCCGAGATTCGCGGGCATCGTCGTACATACATTGGCTCGATGCCAGGGCAGATCGTGCAG
>JANPDK010000062.1:0-23631 GCA_031431415.1 Acidobacteriota bacterium
AATTATTTCGTCGCCGTCTTCGAGAAAGCGGCGAGTTTCGCCGTCGGGCAGGTTGATGGGTTCGGTGCCGCGCCAGCTTAGTTCGAGCATGGAGCCGCGTTCCGATTTTTCTTTGCCTGAGATCGTGCCGGTCGCGATGAGGTCGCCGGTCTGCAGGTTGCAGCCGCCGGACGCGTGGTGCGTGAGCATCTGGCCGATCGTCCAGTAGAGGTCCTTCATATTCGAACGCGAGAGCATGTGCGGCGCGATGTTTTCCGCACGCATCTTCTCCGTTTGAATAAAAACCTCGAGATTAATGTCGATGCCGCCGAACTTTTCGTTCTTTTCGTCCGCGAGATAATCGAGCAGTGCGGGATCGCCTTCTTCGCGTTCGAACGCCTTTGTGCGAAACGGAGCGAGGGCTTCCATCGTGACGACGAAGGGCGAGATCGTCGTGGCGAAATTCTTCGCGAGAAACGGTCCGAGCGGCTGGTATTCCCACGCCTGTATGTCGCGGGCGGACCAGTCGTTGACGAGGCACAGCCCGAAGATATGTTTCTCCGCCTCGCCGATCTGGATCGACGTGCCGAGCTCATTCCCCTGCCCGACAAAAAACCCGACCTCCATCTCGTAATCGAGACTCTTGCACGGAATAAAGACCGGGGGTGCTTCCTGGTCGGTACGATTCTGCCCGTGCGGCCGCTTAATGTCCGTTCCCGAGATCACTATCGACGAAGCCCGCCCGTGATACCCGATCGGCACATATTTATAATTCGGCAGCAGAGGATTGTCCGGCCGAAACATCGACCCCACATTCGTCGCGTGATAGATCGAGCAGTAGAAGTCGGTGTAGTCGCCTATTTCGCTAGGAATAAGAAAGTCGCTTTCAGAGGACGGCAAAAGTACTTCGTCGATTTCGGTTCGATCTGATTCGGCGACGCCTTCCCGTAAAATCTCGCTAAGATATTTCCGAACCATCGGGTATCTTTCCGGGTGCCAAAAAAGCCGAGAACAAAGATCTCTAAGGTCCCGTGGCTTATCGGAATACGACTCCCACCACTCAAAGACTGAGCCTAAAGGAAGAGATTCAAAGTCCAGCACAAAATCGCCAATCCGCACACCCAAACGGGCCCCGAATTCATACGACTTCGGCCGAAACATACAAAACGGCAGATTCTGTATCGGAAAATCCGTATTCGGGTCGTTGGCGGATTCGACCCAGCTTTTGAGGTTCGGGTCGTGGGTTTCGTTAATTTCGTAATTCATAAAGATTATTTACCCGCGAAACACGCGAAAGCACGCGAAAAAAAGAAAGGCAATAATGACATTATCCCATATTCACGCGTACACAGTAATAACGGCGGCTAAAGATCTTTCTTCTTTATTTAGTATATTTCGCGTGTTTCGCGGGCAGATCTCTTATAAAATCCCCAGCTTTTGCAGATCCGCGATCGGTTCGTCGAATGAGCATGAGCCGAAGGACTGGATGCCTTTTTGGCGGAGGTTTTCTAGTTGGGCGATGCCGAGCGAAAAATCCCGCCACGTGACGGACTGGTCTTCGAAGCGGAAAACCTCGTCAAATTCCTCTTCCATCACCTCTTCGAGCAGATTTGTCCGATAGCCATCGCGGGCGAAACCGGTCATCAGGAACAGATTGAGAAAACCGTGCATTCGGCCTTCTACAGAATCAGCTTCATAGGTCAGCGGGCGAAAGCATCTGAGCGGATGATGCAAGCCGGCAGTCGCTTTGAAGGGCACATTTGCCGCTAGGCACGTCCGGACAAACCGAACGATCTCGCCGGGCGTCGGAAAGGCCTCCGGCGTCACGCCGCCGGTGCGGATCTTGGCCCGTTGGCCGCGAATCGCGAGCGCCGCGACGAGATCGGACATTGATTCGCCGGTCGAGATCTCAAAGTATGCGGTCGTCCCGGGCCGCAGGCCGTTTACGGTATTCTCGATCTTTGAAACCGAAGTTGCCCGTACTTCTAGCACATCGCACAGTGCCTGTTCGCCGTGCCGCAGATTGAAAAGCTCGACCTGCTTTAGTGTTTCGACGATGTCCTCGCCGGCAACTACCGCAATATGCCAACGGTCGCGAGCGTCACGCGTTATAAAATCGCCCGCACTCTCGTAAAACTCATCCAGCCTGGCCGCCGTCACGACAAAACGACCGAGCATCCATGCGTAGTTGCTGTTGCGATAGGTCGCGTAGTTAAGCACAGCCTCGCCCATCGCGAGCTGCGACGGCGGAAACAGTCCTGCATAGTCGATCGCACCCGCTAGCAATGCGCGTACCGATTCGTGAACCTTGGCTTCCCGGGGCTGAGTATCCATTTGAGGCACAAAATCTGATGATAAGAATATCGAGCTAAATTTACAAATTTGGCCCTTCTCCGTGTATTTTGTGTCTTCCCTTTGCGTACTTTGTGATAAACGTCTTCAATCGTTATCACAAAGTCCACAAAGGGAAGACACAGAGAACACAAAGGAGGATTTGCGTTTCAACAAAAAATTGGAGTATCTTGTCTTTACTCTGGCAGTTTATTGGTAATTTAATGCGCGTTTTAGGAATCGATCCCGGCAGCGAAACGCTCGGTTGGGGCGTGGTCGAAGGTCTCGGTTCAAAATACGTGCTGGTCGATTTTGGCACGGTCAAATCGAGTAACAAGCAGGCGTTTTCTAAGCGTTTGCTCAACATGTACGAAGGGGTTGCCGAGGTGATGGCGACGCATTCACCGGATGTTCTGTCCGTTGAGGATACGTTTTATGCCGTAAATGTTGGTGTTGCGTTAAAGCTCGGGCAGGTTCGCGGGCTGATGCTTCTTCTCGCCGAGCAACGGGGTCTCGAAATAGCCGAATACGCCCCGCGGCTCGTAAAGCAAACCGTGGTCGGCTACGGCAATGCTGAGAAACATCAGGTGGGCGAAATGGTCCGCATTCTGCTTGGGATGAAGAAAGTCCCGACGCCGCACGACGCGGCTGATGCATTGGCGATCGCAATCTGTCATTTTCATCATGCCGGCGTCGCGGACAGACTAAAACGACTAAAGCCGGGGTAGTTGTTCCGGTCGCAGGGAACCTAATGAACCTCCCTTTTCTCACAACACTTCTTATAGTCTCGGCCATCGGCCACGTGTCGATTAGCGCTCAGACGAAGAAATCAACCACACCCGCAAAGCCAAAAGTAACAACAGTAAGATCAGTCGAGATCGGCCAGAACGCAGTCGTTATCGACGAGACGATCTCGGTGCTCCGCAAGAATCCGAGCTTATTCTCAGAATCGGTCCACCGAATGCAGCGTGGCCGCAAGGTGCAGATACTCGGCGTAACGGAGGCCGACGGCGTAAAGTTTTACAAAGTTACTGCTCCGCCGCGAAACTACGGTTGGGTACAGTCGGATGCAGTATTTGGCAAGTTCCGCCCAAATGACGAAGAACGTCTCGCAAGACTAGTGCAGGCCGCCGATGGATTCGAACAGCTTGAGATCGCTACCGAGTTTTTCAGTCTCTATCCAGAATCCAAATTTCGCCCGTCTACTCTTTTACTCTACGGCGACCTGCTCGAGGAAGCCGCCGCCAAGCTCACAAAAGACGCGACCTCACGCCTCAGCCGCAAAGAAATGGCTGCCTCGGCAGCCCCGCTGCATAGTTATTACCTCAATTTCGTCAGCCTCGACCGATACCGGAAGCTCGGGGTGGTTTTTCTCTTCAATTCCGCAACGCGGCAATTTCACTATGACGGCGCAAGCTGGCAAGAGATCGCGACGAAGTATGCCGCCGCTATCGAAGCTGTCGAAGCCAAGAAACGCCTAGACTCACTAAAGCAGAAAATGGAAAAGATTACGGCGAAATAGTTGCAGAAGCCCGCACGAAGTAAGGGCACCCTTGGCAACTTCGACGTTCGGGTTTACCGTTGGCCGACGATTGGGAGTCTGTGTCTGGAAACGGTCATGAAAATCCATCGGTGCCCTTACTTCGTGCGGGCTTCTGCAACAGAAATCTCGGCCGCAACGCGGGCGTTGTTTTCTAGCAGAGCGATATTTGCGGCGAGAGTGCGTCCACCGCTTCGTTCGGACATTTGGGACAGTAGAAATGGTGTGATCGCTTTGCCGGAGATCTTCTGCTCTTCGGCGAAGGTTAAGGCCTCAGCAAGAATCGACTCAAGCTCGTCGCGTCTGATCTCAAATTCTGTCGGAACCGGAACGGTTACCAAGATCGCGCTTTTAAGATCGAGTTCATCGCGAGCGCGTATGATCGCCGCAGCTTCGCGTCCATTTTCGACACGTTCGTCGATCTCTAACCCGCTCAAATGGCTATAGAAGGCAGGCATTTCGTCGCATTGCCAACCGAGAACAGTCACGCCGTTTGTTTCGAGCCATTCGCGTGTACGCGGTAAATCGAGAATGATCTTCGCACCGGAACATACGACCGTTATCGGCGTCTGAGCGAGTTCGGGCAGGTCGGCTGAAACATCCGCCTCAAAACCGCGATGGACCCCGCCGATGCCGCCAGTCGCAAAGACCCTGATCCCGGCACGATGTGCGATAAACGCCGTCGTCGCGACGGTCGTCGCACAGTCCAGTTTGTTTCCAACAGCTACGGCAAGATCGCGGCGTGAGATCTTTCGAATATATTTGCGCGTTGCAAGCTGTTCGAGTTGAGCCTGATCCAGCCCGACGCAAAACTCACCGCCAAATACCGCGATAGTCGCCGGAACCGCGCCGCCGTCGCGAACGGTCGCCTCGCATTTCATTGCGGTCTCAACATTCTGCGGATAGGGCAGACCGTGGGCGATAACGGTCGATTCGAGAGCAACGACGGGCTTTCCGCCGTTCAATGCATCATCTACTTCCGCGCTAAAATTGATCTTCATAAATGAAAATGGCCGCTCAAAGCGGCCGATGGAACCGACACCTTGTTCCACCTGTTCCATGTGTTCCACCGCTCCATGGTGGAACATGGAACACGCCTATTTCACAAACTTCCCAATGCGGTCGAGCCTCGGATGCGTGATGCATCCAGCCATGCTGCCGTTTGAAGCTCCGCGGTCGCAGGACCAGTAGACGAACATCGCTCGGCCAATGATCAGACCACGCGGGACGAATCCCCAATAGCGGCCATCTTCGCTGTTGTCGCGGCTGTCGCCCATGACAAAAAACTCATTATCAGGCACGACCATCGGCTTGCCCGCGACGCCGAATTCATAATCCGACCGCATCACACGTGGATCACCGCGTTTCACAGCGTTCATTGTGTCCTCGCGGTAATAGACAGTGTATTTCGCCTCGGGACGCTTTTCTTCAAATTCCTTTACTTCGAGTGCCGAGACGTTGTCGTCGGCATCACCGATGACGCGATTTTCAGCGAGCAGCTGGCCGTTGATAAAGACCTGATTGTTCTTAAATTCAACTGTCTCGCCGGGCAAGCCGATGACTCGTTTTACATAGTTCACTTGATACGGAATTGCTGAACTGCCATGGACGCGGTCTTTTTCAGGGTGTAGCCTGTTGCCCGGGTATTTGAAAACGACGATATCGCCGCGTTCGATCTCGCGTTGGGGCAAGAAAGGTAGTGAGCCGCCGCCCGGCGTGAAAATGAATTTATTGACCAGCAAATAGTCGCCAACGAGGATCGTATTCTGCATCGAGCCGGTTGGAACCGTCACAGCCTGCAGAATAAACGTCATGCCGAATATCGCCATGATCAACGTCACGACGAACGATTCGAAATACTCGCGGATCGTTGATTTTGGCGGGCCCGTGGCAGGTGTAACCTTCGGCGGCTCTGGTGTTTCTGTTACTTCGTCACTCATAAAATATTGATACGTTATTTGCTGGCACCGCGTTTCGCACTTTTGTCGCCTTTCAGCATCGCGAGAGCTTCTTCAGCTGCCATCATCTCAGCGGCCTTTATCGAATTTCCCTGTCCATTTGCTTTGCCGGTCTTCCATATGGCCTCGACCGAGAACGTACGGTCGTGCGGCGGACCATCGGTCTTTATAACATTGTAGCTTGGCGCCGTCATCTTTTCAGATTGCAGCAACTCCTGAAGCATCGTTTTGTAATCTATCGAGTTCTTTGGCGTCGCATTTCGCAGCTCGTCGGCGAATATCCCCGCCACAAATACGCGAGCCGCAGTATAGCCGCCATCCAGAAAAACGGCAGCGATAACAGCCTCGAGTGTGTTGGCGAGCAAAGCCTGTTTTTTGCGGCCGCCCGTCTTTTCCTCGCCCCGGCCGACGCGGACGTAGTCGCCGAGAGCCATCTTGTCGGCGATTCGTGCGAGCGTCGTAGTGCTCACCAGGTGATGTTTCATCAACGTCAGAGCACCTTCGTTATCTTTCGGATGCGCATTGTACAGCTGCTCGGCGATAACAAGGCCGAGTACGGAATCGCCGACGAATTCCATCGACTCGTTCTCGATCTCACGAACGCTCTCGTCGGGCTCGCCCGGCATATTTTCAAACGCCCACGAACGGTGCGTCAATGCGCGTTCGAGAAGAGCGAGGTCACTGAATTTGTGACCTAACTGGTTTTCGAGCGTTGCGAGGCGCGGCGTCATTGTGGGTAATTTTATTTTGATTAGAGCGAAAATGAAAGTCGGACGCCCACATGATGAGCGTCCGACCGATTTTTAGATCACCGAGAAAAGGTTTACGCAATCTTTTTCTTGGCCACTTTCTTGACCGTTGCCTGAGGCTTGGCACCGCTGCCCGGCTTTGCCGGTGCGGGCTTGATCGGTCCCGCTGGTTTGGTCGTCGCAGGTGTCGCTGGCTTAACGGTCGTTGTCGCAGGAACCGTCGGCTTTGCCGCGTTGTTCGCCGGTACGGTCGTGGTAGTTGACAATGTATCCCCGTCCGTCTTGACCGGCTCAGGATCGCTGATCGGGGTGACCGGCGTAGTCGGGCTTTCAAACGGCTGCTTCACCGCATTAGCTACCCAGGCATCGAGTCCTTCCATCTTTCCGAAACGTCGATTGAAGGAGAAATCGAGAGCTTTCTTGATCGTCGCCTTATACTCGGCATTGGACGAAAGCGAGTGTGCCCGGCCAAAGGCGTCGATCGCACGCTGGTTTACGCCATTCGAGAGCGCAACTTTGGCCTTGATTGCGTCGAGCTTTTGTTTTGCGACTTCCTCGGTATCTTTCGCATCCTGCTGCGCCTCGAGGGCCTTGATCTCGTCGGTAAGCTTGTCGCCCTGCTCGACGTAATAGTAGCCGATCAGGCCAAACGAGACCGGGTTCTTCTTAGTATCAGAGTTTGCCTGAGTCGCCTTGTACAGATACGGAAGAGATCCGACCTTGTCCTTCTTGTTGACGCTCGTGATGTAGCCGATGTAAAGGTTCATCCAAGCGCTCGCGTCTTCCTTAGTTGAGAACGCAAAGTTGTAAGCGTCTTTTTTGGCAAGCCCATAACGAACGTCCTTACCAACCATGAACGCCTTTCCTGCATCAAGATCCGCGATCGACTGTTTGGCGTATCTGATGCCGTCGTCGGCATATTTAAAGTTATTCTTGAAGGCCTCTTCACCCGCAAGCGAGGCGAGAACGATCTCAACCGTTCTGAATTCATCGGGATACTTGGCCAAGACCTCTTTACCCTCAGCATAAACTCCATCCCAATTCTTAGAATCAAGGGCTGCGTCGAAACGCTTGAGAAGGGCGGCCTTCCTCTCCGCCTCGATAAGGGCGTCAAGGGTGACCTTGGTCTTCGGCATCTGTCCGGTCAGCCAGGTATCCAGAGCCTGAGCTGGATCGCATTTGCCGTACTTGTCCTGGAACTGCTTGCCGCTTGCTAAGAACTTCGTACGACCGGCGATCGATTTATCGTCAAACTCAGCACGAACTCTATCACCAAGAGTCGTCAACTCCGGATCCGCACACGGATCCTGTGCCATACCAGCCACAGCTCCCATTGCCAGGATCGCGGCCACCAAAAGACCGAGGTTTGCGTATCTAAAAATCGTTTTCATTTTGAATCCTTCCTCCGGGTAAACCCTAAACAAAATTCCTGTCTACTAGCCGATTGGCCAAAAAGTTGGCATCCCGGTTTCGCGTCAAATCAGATGAATCGGCGCGTAAAAAAGTTGCAAGACTTTCCACGCCGGATATTTCCGATTCGGCACAATTTTTTTTTCGTTCAAAAGAAATCTTTTGAAGATAAATAATCTGTCAACATTCGCCCTGCTGTCAAGCCGAAAGTCCTTATAGAGTAAGAAAAAAGACATCGACGATGTGCCTCGGCGAGGCGACATTGTCGATGTCCCATAAATACTTCTAATCAGTTCATTTATTCTGGTTTTTTCGGAGACGGCTTAGTCTCCTTTCCGCTTTTGTCATAAGTGATGACGACGGGCGGAAAGATCGGCTTAGAACTTCCGGTCTTAGTCACGAGTTTCTTCGCTGGCGGCGGCAGAACATTTGCGCTCGGCACGACAATGATCTCGTGGCCATTGGCGTCAATATTTGCCATCCCGTTTTCATCCGCGTCATCATCCTCTTCGTCACCAGTCGCGAGTGCGGCAGTGGTGGCTTGAATCGTATTTCGCGGAGCCAGCTTAAACTCAGTCTGGGCCAGGTTGCGATCTGTACGAACGATGTTCGGGGCAAGCGTGCTATATATCTGTGCGGCAATAGCAGCCGCAGCACGCCCTCGTTCTCTCGCACCACGTGTGATGACGACGACCGAATATTTTGGTTGCTCGATCGGCGCGACCGATGCAAACAGGCCGACCCAGGTACCTTTGCTGATGCACGAACCGGTCTTCCCTGCGACACCAAGACTCTGATCCATTCCGCGTCGAGCCGTGCCATATTCGGCCGCGCCCATCATGCCCGGTATCACGCGGCGAACGCTCTCACGCGGAACCTCAACATTTGCCTTGTAAAACGGCTGAAATTTGGTTTTCTCAATTTCGTTACGCGGCACTCGCGGCAGCACGCGATGGCCGCCATTAGTGATCGCGGAAACCATTACAGCGAGCTGCAGCGTGGTCACCTCAAAATCGTCGCCGTGCGAATAGATCCGTGCGTTATTGTTGTTGTACGGTAGTTTACCGGCGTACTCGCCCTCGGCAGCAAAACCAGTCGGTGAACCGAGCCCGAGCTGCTTTGCGTACTCGATCACCTTGGTATTGCCCATCGCCGAACCTGCACGCTGAAAGTAACCGTTATCGGAACGGGCCAGCGCATCATCGAGACCAAGGCGACTTGTGCTCGTCGTAAGAGAACCATCAGTCTTATCGATCGCTTTTTCGTTGAGCCCCGCGACACCCGTAACGAGTTTGATCGTCGAACACGGCTTGATTCCGCTTCTCACGGCCCAATCCTGATTAACAATGGTCAAAACCTTGCCCGTTTGAGCTTCCATCACGACGACCGAACCGGCATGATCACCCAAAGCATTTACCGCAGCCGCGCGAATATTAAGGTCCTCGCCCTCGGTCACATCTTTCGAGATATTGGCAACAGTCTCGGTGCGGAGTCCGCGTTGAAAAGCGATCGCACGGGCGATGGCCTCGCGGCGGGCCTGTTCGCGGCGGCGCTGCTCGGCGATTATCGCGGCCCGGCGTTCTGCCTCCTGACGGCGACGCTCAGCGGCCTGTTTGTTTCGTTCGGCTTTTGAGAGCTTTTTGTCCTTTTTGGTGTCAGCCGACTTGGCCTTGTCCTTCTGGTTCCTGGCCGCCGTTTGCTGTTCGTTTTTCTTTTTGTCCCTGCTGCTCTTTGCTGACAGTTTCGCCTTGTCGCGATCTTTCTTGGCATCCTTCGCGCTTCTTTCCGCCTTCTTAGCAACGGGTTTCTTGGCGGCGGTCGCCTTTTTAGATTGTGCCGATGCGCTGCCTGCAAATGCTAAAACGAGGACAAGCAGCGACAGAAACAGGCCGACAAAAGAGATTTTGGGGAACATTAACTTCATGCTTTACCTCAGAACCGAAGATTTGTGATGGAGATTGTTTAGAAACAGCCGGTACATCTTGAATGAGGTTGCTGTCTCGGGCGTTTGCGTAAAAACTAATTGTGAATATAACATTCAACCGAAGACGGCGCAAGTGGTTTTTTAACAGTCACTTAACATAATGACATTTCTGCATACATTTCGCGGCAGATTGCTGCTGATACTAGCGTTGCTGCTCGTGGCGACGCTCGGCTTTCAGTACTATCTGAATCTCGTCGTGCAGAATGAGAACAACGAGATCCGAGAGAAACGGGAGCAGACTATCGCCGCCGGGATCGCCATCGGCATTAGCGGCCTGACAAGCACCGATGAGCGTATCCAAGACCTTGTATCCGCATCGGGCCAGACCTTCTTTGACGATGAAACCCGCGAACGCATTAAGGACATCCTCATAATCGATGATAAATGGCGGATCTCGGATAGCCTCACCGACTACAACCTGCCAACCGCAGGAACAGGAGATGAGCTAAATTACAAACTTCTAAAAGATCTCACTGACCTGCCTGCCCCGAGCGGAGCAGCCCGTCTTGGCAAGGACTTGGAACAGTTCCCTAACAAGGTCCACGAGGCCGCAAAGGGCGACGACGAAGTGCATGCAATTCCCGTCGAAACGAGCCAGGGACGTTGGTACGTGATCGTCATCCTAAAAAGCGACCGTAATGCCGCTGTTTGGCGGGCAGCTCGACCACTAGTCTTTACGCTCGGAGTGCTGCTGGCATCATCACTGATCACCTTCTTGCTTGTTTGGCGGTTTACGCGGCCGATCGCGAATCTGTCGCGGGCATCGAGGCAACTTGCCGAGGGCGACCTGACGGTACGCGTAGCTGATGCATCGCGTCGAGACGAAATGGGGCGGCTCGCAGATAATTTTAATGAGATGGCCGCCGAGCTTGAAAAGAAGCGCGATATCGAAACTAAGCTACAGCAAGCCGAAAAATCTGCTGTCGTCGGGCGCCTCGGCTCGGCGATCGCTCATGAGATCCGCAATCCGTTAAATTATATTAATCTCACGCTCGATCATCTGCGTGCGAAATTCGCCCCCGAGGACGCGGACAAAAAAACGACATTCGAAAAACTGACCTCACAGCTAAAGTCCGAGGTCGCCCGTATCAATCAGCAAATTTCGGACTTTCTAAATTACTCGCGGCCTGCGAAAGCTGATCTACAACCAACCAGAGCACGACAGGTCATCGAAGAGTCGCTCCGCATCATAGAACCCGAAGCCGCCGAAAAACACGTCACCATTGGCGTCGTCGAACACGAAAATGTGCCTCAAATATCGGCCGACGCGGAATTCTTGCGATCGGTCTTTAGCAACCTCTTTATCAACGCCTTACAGGCAATGGAGAAAACCGGCGGCCATCTTAATATCAAGATCACGCCTGACGAAAACAACGAATGCGTTAACTTTGAGATATCCGACACAGGCAACGGCATCTCCCAAGAAAACCTCTCAAAGATATTCGAACCGTATTTTTCGACCAAAGAAACCGGCACCGGTTTAGGCCTCGCTATCGTGCATAAGATCGTCGATATTCATCACGGCAAGATCGAGGTGGAATCGGTCGAGGGCGAAGGAACAAAATTTACGGTAGGGTTACCGAGGGCTAAAGAAGATTAACCACAGAGTACACAGAGAACACGGAGAAAATAAATTGGGCTCCTCTGTGCTCTCTGTGTCCTCTGTGGTGAAATAGATTTATGGCAAGAAAGAGCATCCTCGTCGTTGATGACGAGAAAAATCAACGGGAAATACTGGAAACGATCCTCTCGGGCGAGGGTTATGATGTGACGACGGCGAGTTCGGGTGAGGCGGCGATGAAGTTTGTCGCGGATCGGCATTTTGACCTCGTGTTGACCGATCTCAAAATGACCGGCATGAGCGGGCTCGAACTGCTCAAATCGCTTACCGACTTCGACAAATCGATCATCGTCATCCTGCTCACCGCCCACGGCACGATCGATTCGGCTGTCGATGCCCTGAGGCTCGGCGCGTTTGAGTACCTGCAGAAGCCGTATGACAGCGAGAAGCTGCTCGAAACTGTGTCGCGAGCGCTTAAGAAGCTAACCGCGCTCGACGCTGAGATCATTTCCGTCTCGCCGGAGATGGACAAGGTCAAGAAGCTCATCCTCAAGATCGCAAAATCGAGCTCGACCGTCCTCATCCGAGGCGAGAGCGGAACTGGGAAGGAATTGATCGCTCGCTCGATCCACAAGAACAGTCTGCGTTCGAACGAAGTTTTTCAGGCAGTTAACTGCGCCGCGATCAATGAGAACCTGCTCGAATCTGAACTTTTCGGTCACGAAAAAGGTTCGTTCACAGGCGCCGTCTCTGATAAGAAAGGTCTCTTCGAGATCGCGGATAACGGCACACTGTTCCTCGACGAGATCGGCGAACTCGACATCGCTCTTCAGGCCAAGATATTGCGCGCGTTGCAGGAGAAACAGATCCGCCGCGTCGGTGGTGTTCGCGAACTCAACGTCGATGTCCGTGTTGTAACCGCGACCAACCGCGACCTTCTCCATATGGTCGACGAAGGCCGTTTTCGACAGGATCTTTATTACCGGCTCGCCGTCCTTTCGATCGAGCTTCCAGCTCTTCGCGAACGCCGAACCGATATCGCCGTGCTGATCGAATACTTCGTCAAAAAGCACACTCGCGGCACAAACCGCAAGATCACCTTCGCCCCGGACGCCCGTCGTCTGCTCGAAGATTACGCTTACCCCGGCAACGTCCGCCAACTCGAATCCGCCTTGGAACGTGCGATCTTGCTCTGCGAAGAAGACAAAGTCACCCTAGACGATCTGCCGCCCGAAATGACCCAAAGCACCGGCCGCTCAAACGCCTCATCCGGCGACCTCTTCACCCTCCCGTCCGAGGGCGTCAATTTCGAAGAAGTCGAACGCAGCCTGATAATGCAGGCAATGGCTCGCACAGATAACAACATCACGAAATCGGCTAAATTGCTCGGGCTGACCTTTAGAACTTTGCAATATAGGCTTGAAAAATTTGGCTTTAAGAAGGAAGATTCCAACGGAACGGACGAAAGCGAAGATTCGTAATATTACGATGGAGGGATCGCCATGGAATGGTTCTCAACGTTAAGTTTAGCCCTAGGGTCTGCATGGACATCGGGCATCAATCTGTACGCCACGGTCACGGTGCTTGGACTGTTGCAAAAGTTTGGAGCCACGAAGCTGCCGGGCGGGTTGGATGCGCTTGACAATTGGTGGATCATCGGCGTTGCGGGCGGGCTTTACGCGGTCGAGTTTTTTGCGGACAAGATACCGTATGTCGATAGCGTTTGGGATGTGGTGCATACGTTTATTCGCGTCCCGGCCGGTGCGGTCGTGGCGTATGCGGCGACGAATCAGCTTGATTCGAGCATAACGATCCCGGCGACGCTGTTGGGTGGAACCTTTGCCTTTGCATCGCACGGTACCAAAGCTGCTGCCCGCATCGGTGCCAACCTCTCGCCCGAACCTGTCTCAAACTGGGCACTCTCATTCATCGAAGACGGCATCGCCCTCGGCGGCGTCGTGCTTGCCGTTTTTGCCCCTATGGTGATCGCTGGGATCTTGATTATTTTCACTATCATCTTCATCTGGATCTTCCCGAAGGTCTTCCGAGCCATCAAACGCCTCTTCATGGCCGTCGCAGGATTTTTCCGTGGCGAGAGTTTTCAGGAAGTCGCAAAGCGTGCCGGTTAGTTCTATGGAACGTCTCTTTCAAATCCTGGCGGTGATCCTAGCGGGAGTCGCCGCCTATTTTTTGTGGATCGGCAACAACGACGGGTTTTTCCTATCGGCGGTGGTCGGTTCTGTCTGCTTTTTTCTGAGCATTCGGTTTCAGGTAAAGGAACGGCTCAAGATTCGTGAGGCAGAGCGGCTTGCGGCGGAAGATGGTGAGAACTAGATTGACGGCCGCTCACAGATATCTTGCGCAAATAGCGGTTATCGCTAAAATAGCTATTGATGAACAACATCGAGCAATTGCTTGAAAACAATAAGAACTGGTCACAGCATGTGAGAGAGGCGAATCCGCGATTTTTCGCCGATCTCGCTGACCAACAGAATCCCGATTATCTCTGGATCGGCTGCTCCGACAGCCGCGTCTCGGCCAATGTGATCGTCGATCTCGCCCCGGGCGAGATATTTGTCCATCGAAACGTAGCGAATCTAGTCAATCATACCGACATGAATTGCTTGTCGGTGATACAGTTCGCCGTCGAGGTGCTGCAGGTCGATCACATCATCGTCTGCGGCCATTACGGCTGCGGCGGCGTGGCGGCGGCGATGGACACGGACCGACACGGGCTGATCGACAATTGGTTGCGACACATTAGAGACACGGCAAATCTGCACGCCGCGTTTCTCGAGTCGATCGATGAACCGGCCGAACGTCTGAATAAACTTTGCGAGCTAAACGTTGCCGAGCAGGTCGTAAATGTCGGCGAGACAACGATCGTTCTCGACGCGTGGGATCGCGGACAAAAGCTCTCGATCCACGGATGGATCTATGGCCTCAAAGACGGCCTGATCCGCGACCTTGAGATATCGGTTAGCAGTGAGAACGATTTGAAAGCCCTCAGAAATAAACTTCTATTTCACGACGAACGCCGCGATTCGGGCGCTGCATCTAAGTAGCTCAAATATGTTTTGCTCAAATACGATAATTCGTTCCATCGCGGCTGTCGCTCTTGTCGTCACGTCGTTCTCGTTCGCATCGGCCCAGATGTCGCGAAAGCCTTCGCCGACCCGCGAGCCGAAAGGCGCGATGGACAAGCGGCCCGATTCATCTAAGAACTCACTTGGTAAGATCGCCTCGCAGGAAGATTTTGATTCGATCGCCCGCACCTATCATCAGGGAACACCGTACGCGATGCCGCATACGATGTTCGTCATCGACCGGCGTGCGAAGAACAAGATTTACTTTCTAAATTCGCAGAAATATCGTTTTCACAAGGATTTTCTGCTCGCGACCTATCTCGTTCCTCGTGGCGCAGACGTTTTCAAACCGATCTATATCGAACAGGACCGACGCTTTATGGTTGGCACGATCGCGTGGCAAAAGACCGTCGATAAATTCACCTGGGAACTCTGGGAAGGCGACCTCGCCCCGCCGGCAATGATAAAGGCCGCGAACGACACGATCAATAAGGCGTTCTTCCAAAAGGTCTATTACAAACCAAATTCGATCCGTCAGGAAGATGTCACCGCCGATATCTCGATCGATCGAATATTACAAGACGAGCTCAACAAAAATCAGGAATATCTCGCCCTAAACACCGGCACCGCCGTCGGCCGAATTCATATCATCGACAAGCTCGACGACACTGTCGAGATCGGCGATAACGAGATTCTGGTTCTAAAGGAGTTGCCGATAAATCTGCCGCCCGTTCGCGGCATCATCATCGCCAAACCATCGTCGCCACTCTCACATATCAATATTCTTGCGAAAGGCTGGAACATTCCCAATGTCTATATCAAGGACGCGGATAAGCTGTTTCGCGAGTACGATACGTACGTTTTCAAACTCGATGCAGAACTGACGGATTATAAACTGAAACGAGCCTCGCAAGAGGACGTAAAGACCAGCTTTGCCTCGCCCGATCAACAGATACCACCGGTCGATCTAAAAACTACAACAATCACGGGCATCCGCGAAATGCGTAAGAAGGACAGCATCAAGTACGGTTCTAAGGCGGCGAATCTCGGCGAAATGCTTAACAACAAGGTCGCGGGCATCACCATTCCCGATGGTTTTGGTGTGCCGTTTTATTGGTACGAAAAATTCATGCGGGATAACAAATTGGACGGAATCGTCGAGGAAAATCTCGACGACAACGATTTCGTCCACAACCCGCGTGTTCGCCGCAAAAAGCTCGATGACCTTCGAAATGCGATACAGAAAGGAAAGTTTGACGACACGTTGCGTGCTGAGATCATCGCTCGTTGGCGTTCGCAGCTTGGTGGCAAACCGGTATTTGTCCGCAGCTCGTCGAATAGCGAAGACCTTCCCAACTTCAGTGGAGCCGGCTTGTATTCATCAAAAGCTAACGTGATTGAAGCTGACAAACTGATTGATGCCGTGAAATTTGTTTGGGCCTCGCTTTGGAAATTTGAGGCATACGAGGCTCGGGTTCGGAATTACGTCAGCCAGACCGATGTCTATATGTCGGCCCTTATTCAGATCGGCGTCGATATGGAAAAGGGCGGCGTGATGATCACGAAGGATCCGTTCGACGACCGTAACAAGAATGCGGTTTACATCAGCGCCGTTTGCGGTCACAATTCAAAGGTGGTCGACAATGTCGGGCTGCCTGAGCAGATCTTGTTCAATCCGAAATCGAATTCGGTGATCGTGATGACCTTGTCGCAGCAGGAGAATGCCCTTGCTTTCGACGAGAAAGGCGATCTGAAAGTGACCGCCGACAAATGTGCGGGAGCCAAGAAACGTGTACTCACGGACCTGCAGGCACGCAGTCTCGCCAAGGCTGCGATCGACATTCGCCGCGTTTTCGGCGGCAGCAAGGAACAGGACATCGAGTGGGGACTGATGAACGGCAAGATATATGTCGTCCAGTCGCGTCCTTTCATCGACAAAAAGTAATATGAAAAAACTATTATTGATCGCCGGCATCGCCGTGCTGGTCGTCGGCTGTGACAACTCCCGGCCCGTCCAGCAAAACGCCAATTCGACGGCTGCGAAGCCGACCAACGAAAAGCCGCAAACGGCGATCGCTCATTCGTCCGAAAAACAAACGCCGCCGGCAGCTCCGGCAACTAACGGCGAAAAAACAAAATGGACGCAGAGCGGCGATCCGATCGACACCGCCAAGTTCGACGCAGCGGTTACCGCAGCTAAGAAAACGCTCGACGGTAAACCGACGAATGCAGCCGCTCAGAAAGTTCTCGCTGACGCCTATTACGAGCGTGCCGTCGCTCTCACCGACGCTCGCCAGTACGCTTCAGCACTCGGCGATTACCGCCGCACGTTAAAGCTCGACCTGGCAAATGCCGATGCGAAAGAATGGATTGACAAGATCATCATGATCTACGACGGCCTAAACAAACAGTCTCCAAAAGAAGGCGAAGAGCCGCCGCCACTGCCATTTACTAAAGGAAAATAGGTTATGAAGCGAATCGCGTTCTCATTCGTCGCTATAGCTTTTGTCATGATCGCGACGTCCTCAGCCTTTTCACAGGCACAGAAGCGGATCGAATTTGCACGCGGTGCGACGAGTGCGGTCGCCACCGGTTCGCTCAATGGTTATAACGACAAACGAACTTTCGTAATAAAAGTACGCCGCGGTCAGACCCTGACAACCGAGTCGGCGGGTGCCAATCACATCACAGTCGATATCAAGCCGCCCCGCGGAGCACGCTATGAGGCCGATCTCGCAGCAGATTGCCACGACCGCCATCGCGTCAAGCCAACATCGCCGGGCGACTACATTATCACCGTCACCGAATGTAAAAAGGCCGACCGCTGGCGAGGGCGATTCCGTCTGCGCGTCGGCGTCCGCTAGACAAAAACCGCTAAAGATAATTAAACTAAGTGTTTTGCGTCCGCCTACGGAGCAATCGCAAGCTTTATGGCACTTTCAGCAAACGATATAAGAAAAGGGATGGTTATTGTTCACGAGGGAGCACCGGTCCGCGTGATGGAGTTTCATCACCACACGCCGGGCAATCTGCGTGCGATGGTTCAGGCGAGATTGAGAAATCTGCTGACCGGAAGCTCGTTCGAATTCAGGTTCCGTTCAAATGACACACTCGAACGCGTTATTCTCGAACAGCACAAGATGGACTACATGTACTCCGACGGTTCTCACCATCATTTCATGAACAACGAGAATTATGAGCAGGTAGCTCTTACCGAGGACGAACTCGGCGACTCGGCCCAGTGGCTGATTCCTAATCTCACGATCGAAGTGGAGTTTTACAACGGCACACCGATCGGCGTCACGCTGCCAGCCTCGATGGAGCTTGCGGTGCAGGAATGTGACCCGTTCCTAAAAGGAGCAACGGCCTCGAACTCAAATAAGCCTGCGATGCTCGAGAACGGCGTTACGATCTCTGTTCCGCCCTTCATTGTTCAGGGCGAAAAGATTCGCGTAAATCCGACCGAAGCCAAGTATCTCGAACGGGTGAAGTAGTTGCGGAGTTACGGAGTTACAAAGTTGCGGAGTTGCAGCATCGCGATATAGTGGCGAAATTTAATAGTTTTGAAGAGATACAGGCTTGGCAGAAGTTCGAATCTCTTACGGTTCGCTGGCTGAGATCTCTTGTATGACTCTTAGCCTCGCCCGTTACCTGCGAGACACTCTCGGTTCTTCAACTCCGTAACTTCGCAACTGCGAAACTCCGTAACTGTGTATTTTCTTTACAGCATCGTTCTCACTCTAGGTTTCCTCGTGCTTTTGCCGAGGTTTGCCTTTGACGCGCTGTTTAAGGGGAAATATGCTGCGGGATTTACACAACGGCTCGGATTTCTGCCAAAGTTTGACGCTCGTGGACGCAAGGTCGTGTGGCTTCATTGCGTATCGGTCGGCGAGGCAAATGCCGCACGTCCGCTCGCCGAAGCTATAAAACGCGACTTTCCGCATCTCTGCCTGATCGTCTCGACAACGACACGAACCGGCCAGGAACTCGCCCGCACAGCATTTGCCGGAACTGCCGATCTCGTCTTTTACTTCCCTTTCGATTGGCGTTGGACCGTACGCCGCGTGCTGCGGCGTTTGACGCCCTCGGTCGTACTGCTGATGGAGACCGAGCTTTGGTTCAATTTCATCCGGCTGAGCTACAAGAGCGGTGCCCACATCGCAATCGTCAATGGCCGTCTCTCCGAGCGGTCGCTGACCCGATACAACAAGATCAAACGATTTATGAAACGCGTGCTCGGCTATGTCCAATTTGCCCTGATGCAGGACAAAGCCGACGCGACGCGGATCATGGCTCTCGGTGCACGTGCGAGCAAGGTCAAAGTAACCGGCAATCTCAAATTCGATCACAATATCGAATCGGTTGACAGCAAACTGACCCGCGAGTTTCGCGACCGATTTGCCATCTCGCCCGACGAACCGCTGATAATTGCCGCAAGCACGCATTCGCCCGAGGAGAAATGGATACTCGACGCTTTCAAACAGGTTTGGAAAGCGTCGGGAGCCAATCTTCCGCGGCTGATGCTCGTGCCGCGACACCCGGAACGTTTTGCCGAGGTCGCCGATCTCGTCAAGGCATCTGGATTCGCATGGGCCCGTCGAAGTGAAGCTCCATCTGATCGCGACCAATCGGCCGAGGTCATTTTGCTCGACAGCATCGGCGAACTTCCTGCGGCGTACCCGCTCGCAGAAGTAGTCTTCGTCGGCGGCAGCCTGATCCCGCACGGAGGCCAGAGTATTTTTGAACCCGCAGCAGCCGGACGTGCGATCGTAACGGGGGCAAACACGGCGAATTTTGACGCGGCGGTCAAAGAATTTATCGACAAGGAAGCACTCATCCAACTGCCCACGTCCAAGGGCGACGCCGTCGTCACCGACCTTGTCAACGCCTTCAGAGATCTGCTGATCGACAGTAAGCGGCGCCAGACGCTCGGCTCTCATGCCCTCGCCGTGATGGAAGCCAATGGCGGAGCGGTCAGCCGCACGATCGAATATCTCGCGCCTCTCTTCGGAGGTCGCGAAAAGCAGTGATCTACGTCTTCTACTTTTTCGCCGCCGTACTAGTCTGGCTCAGCTTCAAATCATTTCGCGGCGGCGTCGCGTATTTACGATATTTTCGCGACGAACTCGCAAAACCGAGATCGACCTACACGCCATTCGTAACGATAATTGCTCCGTGCCGAGGTCTCGATGAAGGCCTCGAACAGAATCTGTCGGCACTGCTCAAACAGAATTTTCCTGAATACGAAGTCATCTTCGTCGTTGACGACGAACTCGATCCGGCTGCAAATGTGATTGCTAATGTCAGTACCGCGTGCGGTAGCGACCGGGGCCTTAACGCCGTCGCGACCAAGCTTGTCATCGCCCCAAAAGCCAAAAACTCTGCCCAAAAGATCGCCAATCTCCGCGAAGCAGTTCTTCACGTCGATGAAAGATCACAGGCCTTCGTCTTCGTCGATTCCGACGCGCGTCCGTCGCCGGATTGGCTTAGAACGCTCATCGCACCGCTCGCAGACGAGGACATTGGTGCCGCAACAGGCTACCGGTGGTTCATATCAAAAACTCCGACGCTCGCCTCCGAGGTGCGCTCCGTCTGGAATGCCTCGATCGCCTCCGCACTCGGCCCGAGTACTCCTTCGAATTTTTGCTGGGGTGGCTCGACGGCGGTTCGACGCGACGTTTTCGAACGGATCGATATGAGGGAAAAATGGGTTGGAACCCTGTCGGATGATTTCGCCGTCACACGCGTAATGCACGAAGCGAAGTTGCCGATAGTCTTCGTTCCACAGGCACTTACAGCATCAGTTGAGAATTGCAGTTGGCCCGAACTGTTCGAATTCACAACCCGCCAGATGAAGATAACGCGTGTTTACATGACCAAACTTTGGGGGATGTCGCTGATCGGTTCTGCGGTGTTTAACGCGGTGATGATTGCTGCATTTTTGATCGCGATATTCAGCAAAGATGGCATCGCCTTTTATGCCTCGATCGCGACGCTCATTCTCGTCTCGGCATTCAGTATCGGCAAGGCTTGGTTGCGACTCAAAGCCGTCAGATCAGTTCTCGCTGACTACGAGACAGAGCTAAAACGCCAATTCTGGACGCAGACGACACTTTGGCTATTTTCCCCTGCGCTCTACCTCTACAATTCGCTCGCGGCGGGATATTCGCGACGGCTGAAATGGCGCGGCATCACCTACGAATTGAAATCGCCCACCGAAACTGTCATCATTTCCCATTGACCATGGCCGAGAACGAGACAAAATTTGACGATGAGCCACGCCGCGACACACCGTGGCCGGGTGGTGTGCGTCCGACCGTAGAGCAGCCGCAAGCTCCCCAATTCGTTGCTGAAGAAATGCGCAATGAGCCGAGCGATTACTACGCGGGATCGGACCTAGCCGATAGTGACCCGAATTGGACAGGTCTCTGGCCTGCGGAAGCCGAGATCGAAACGAAGACTTTTACCCGGCCGATCGAGCCGATGGAATTGCCGGACGCGATTCCTCACACGCCGCCGCCGTCATGGCCACCAGAGACCGTCGCGACGCCCGCTATCGAAGATCCTCAGCTGCCGCCGCGTGCGTGGCCACCCGACCAATTTGGGGCCGAGACACAATTTGTGCAGGAGACGTACATTCCTGAGTCCACCGAAGAGAATGTTCGCCGAAGTGGCCTGGCGTATTCCGCCGGTATTGTTTTCTTTGTTTCGGTCGCGTTCTTGCTTCTGCTTGGATGGTTCGCCGACCTTCTTCTCGGCACTTCGCCTTTTGGCCTAGTTGCCGGGATCGTGATCGGTTCGATGATAGGATTTATCCAATTTTTTTACATCAGCAAGCAGATCTACGAGCCTTCGAACAGAAAGTCCGAGATCAAACCATTCCTTTCCGGCCACGATGACGAAGACAACGATACGCGGCTTTGAATAAACTGCCGTTTCCTTTTATAATTTAAGTTTCGCGATGGGCGAGGATCTTGAACCTTTAACGGCCGTTCCAGTGATCTCGCATCGCGGCATTTTGATAATTATGGCCTTGGTCGTCGTGCTCGCTGCAGTTTGCGGATTTGTTTTTGGCGGCTCACGATTTGGGATCGGCGTGATATTTGGCGGCGTTCTATCGTTTGCCAATTATTTCTGGCTTGAACGCTCGACGCGAGCTATGTTCCAGCCAAACGCGATCGCAACGTCCGGGATACTCGCGGCCAAGTACATTTTTCGTTACGTCGTGATCGGCGGCATTGTGTTTCTGGTGTTTTTGACCGGCGCAATGCCGATAACGGCAGTCATCCTCGGGCTCTCGGCCTTTGCATTGGCCGTAGTGATCCAGGGGATGAAAAATATTATTTCTAATACTTTTTAGAAGGTTTTTAAGATGTTCTTATTTGCAGAGAGCGGCAGCCATCATCAGCCACTGATCGTAGAGTTTGTAAACCACTATCTCGGTGAACCTGTGTATCGTCTTCAGATGGCATACACGCGGCCACTTTGGCAGTCTTTTTTTGCCAAGTTCGACACGACCCCGGAAAAGGTTTTCGGGGCAGAGTATAGTCCGGAAAATGCGATCCCGTGGTACACGATCATGTTTGTCATCGCGTGTATAATCACTGTCTTACTCGTTAGCCTACTGAAGGGGAAATTATCTGAGGACGACCCCAAATCGGGACAGCTCACGCTTGAAGCCGGATACCTTGCGGTAAAAGGCATGATCTCGAGCATTATCGGCGATCATGGTTCGCGTCACTTCCCGATCGTTGCTACGTTTGGCGTGCTGATCCTAGTTTCGAATTTGATGGGCCAATTCCCGCTGTTTATGTCGCCAACCGCTTCTGTGAATGTTACATTTGCACTCGGTATATCGTCGTTTGTTTATTACAACTACGTTGGCATAAGTGAAAATGGGCTTTTAGGCCATATCGGACATTTCGCAGGACCAAAGCTGCCATTGACAATGGCGCTGATCATAACGCCTCTGATCTTTGTCATCGAGATCATCAGCAGCTCGATAAGACCTTTTACCCTCGGCGTTCGACTGTTTGCGAATATGTTCTCAGACGAAAAAGTGTTCGTTGAGATCACCAATATCGCACCGCCGTTCACGCACTTCATTGTGCCGCTGGTGCTGACGTTGCTCGGTGTTTTCGTTGCGTTCGTTCAGGCATTTGTATTCACGCTGCTCTCGATGATCTATATTGGCGAGGTAAGCCACGCCCCGCACGATCACGACGAGCATCACGATGAGGCTCACGGCGAAACCGCTGTAGCCCACGCATAAAAGTTCAGAGTGCAGGCTTTAGCCTGTGTCTTGTTGCAAGAGAACAAGCTAAAGCTTGCACTCTAAACACGAAGACCGATTTGAAAACTTGCTCGTTTATAGCGATATGCCCGCACGCAGGCGGCGTGGACTCCACGGAGTAGAAAATCCACGCAATACCGGAAGTGAGGCGAAATAATACCACGCGAGCAAGTTTACGAGAGACGGTCTTCTTATTTAAGAAAATAGGAGATAACTAAAATGAACAAAATGAAATATGTTGTTTATGCAACCCTCGCGATCGCTCTGTTTGCGATTTCGGCAATGGCACAAGCTGGTGCAGCCGACAACGAATCGACCGTTAGTGCATACAAGGCACTCGGCGGCGGTATCGGTTTCGGTCTCGCGGCAGGGTTAGCTGGCATCGGCCAGGGCCTCGTTGGTTCGCGTGCTGCTGAAGGTGCTGCCCGCAATCCGGGTGCAGCCGGTACAGTCCAGACGATGATGATCATCGCCCTCGCACTGATCGAGTCACTCGTGCTATTCGCTCTGCTTATCGTTTTCGTCAAGCTTTAATTCGAGAACGTCAGACATAAATTCGCGGGTGAGGCCGAAGTTGGTCTCATCCGCGATTTTTATTGCACAACGCTTACTGAAGTTTTATTCTTTACTTGCAACCTGAGCGGTTTTCAGGCGTTCTAATATTAGATGAGCGAACTTGTTGGAAAATTAATTGCGGAGAAATACCGCATCGAGAGTCTGATCGGCGAGGGCGACGCGGG
>JANPDK010000063.1:0-22554 GCA_031431415.1 Acidobacteriota bacterium
TATAACTCCGGATCCCGGCAGCACTCAACACCTTGTCGCGACGATCGGTAGTTTGGCAATAGTGCAGTTCGTAGGTCGCCGTTATTGAAACGACATTCATCGAAATGTTCGCGGGTATCATCCAACGGCCAAAGAAAAAGCCGTTTTTTCGCAGATGAAGACAGTTCGCGGCGGATTCCAGAGCTGCGACGACAATCGCTGCCGGGCCTCCGAAGAGTAAGAATGCGAGGAAGATCGACGCGTCAGAGAAGCTGATAGCAAACCTGGAACGCGGCAGTGTCAGACTCATCCTCGGCGCAAGCACAGTCGAGAAAACGATTATTGCTAGAAAGCGAAGACTGAAAGTCGACTCGGTAAGTCCCGATATTGCAAACCCAACGCACACCGCTCCCGCGAGGACAAATGTCCCCTTCGTAAGATTCGAAAGGTGCTCTCTGTTCATACCGGGAGGTGCTGGCGGAGTTGTTAGAACGACTAGGGGCCAAATGGTTCGACCTTGCTAAAACAAGTTTAACACTATATTCCCGCACAAAGCTATCATTTTTATTTGCTCATATCAGCGATATGTATACCTGTTATACAGGCGTGAACTGTATAAAAAGTATCCATTCTTCTAAATAGTTGTATTTGTTTAGCTTAGTGTCTTTCCTCGGAAAGAGTGGCAACTTTGTATCCATTGTGTCTCGGATATGTTATTGATCCGATCTCTGGAAACGCTGGCCGCTAAAGTCCTGTATATCAATAGGTTACATGTATACGGTCTGTTCTGGCACGGCGTGGCACGGCAATTGAAATAGAGAGGGCAGAACGAAGCTGATGAGTTTCGGATCAAAACTAAAAAACTTTAACTGGAGAAGAAAAATGAAAAACACAATCGCAACAATCACATTGGCAGCAACCTTGGCATTCGGTTCGACATTCACATTTGCAGGCATCATAGTAGGCGACGCTCCTGCTCCTGCTCCTGCTCCTTGCACCACAGTAACCTCAGACACTGATGGCATCATCGTTGGTGACTTCCTCACTTGGCTCGAAGGCATCATCGTCGGTGACGGCCCAGTGAAAGAATGTGACGGCGAAGGCATCATAGTAGGCGACGGCATCATAGTAGGTGACTAGTATCTGACCACTTTCCATAACCGGGGGGAAACAAAAACAGCCATGCACGGGAAACCGGCGGGCTGTTTTTATTTGGGGGGTGTTCGATAGGCTGGTGAAAGGCGGCGCAAGTTCTCTACGGAGCTTGGCAAGATATCCAGGAGCCAATCAATATCTGCCGCATCATTTAGGCGACTGAGGCTGAATCTAATCGCGGATCTGGCGATGTTTTCGTCACCGCCGAGGGCTCGAATAACGGGCGATGGTTCGAGGGAGCCGGATGAGCAGGCGGAGCCCGTGGAGACGGCGATGCCTTGCATGTCGAGATTGATGAGCAGGCCTTCGCCTTCGACGCCGTGGAAGGAGATGTTTGAGATGTTTGGAAGGCGATGGTCGCGGTTGCCGTTAAACTTAATGTCCTCGATCATCTCGCCGATACCGCTTTCGAGTGAATTGCGAAGAGCACTGAGCCGTTCGTATGTACTTGCCAGTTCACGGTTTGCAATCTCACAAGCTTTTCCCAATGCGACAATCTGCGCGACTGGTTCGGTTCCGCCTCGGCGATCGCGTTCCTGACGGCCGCCGATATTTTGGGGATGGAGACGGACGCCTCGGCGAATGTATAATGCCCCGATGCCTTTCGGGGCATGAATCTTGTGGCCGGAGATCGAGAGCAGATCGCAGCCCATCTCTTCGACATCGAGCGGCATCTTTCCCGCCGCTTGGACCGCGTCGGTGTGAAACCAAATCTTCTTGCCGCTTTCACGAAGTTTTCTAACAAGCCGTCCGATCTCCGCGATCGGTTGAATCGTACCGATCTCATTGTTTGCGGACATCACCGAGATCAGAATCGTCTCATCCGTGAGAGCGGCTTCGATGTCGCTTATCCTGACGAGTCCATCATCGTAAACCGGCAAATGCGTCACTCGGAAGTCTCGCTTTTCGAGATCCTCGCAAACATTCTTGACGGCCGGATGCTCTATCGCTGAGATAATGATGTGGCAGCCATGTTTACTATTTGCTTCCAGCAACCCACGAATAGCTAGGTTGTTGGACTCAGTACCACCGGAGGTGAAGACGATCTCGTTTGGTCTCGCATTCAACATTTCCGCGACCTGATGTCTTGCCAAATCCACCGCCGAACGCGTCTCCTGACCGAAGTTGTGAATGCTCGATGCGTTGCCAAATTTATCGGTCAAATAAGGCATCATTGCATCGAGTACCTCCGGATCGATAGCCGTCGTGGCGCTGTTGTCTAGGTAAACTCTGCGGAACATACTGACATCTTAACGCGTTCAGTCTTATTGCTGAAATGGCCGAAAATAGGGTATTGTTGAAAGTGGATTGGTGCGGTCAGCGTGGCGAAAAACGCTGATTTTATACGAGATATCAAAATGGATTTTGCTACAAAAGAGATTTTTAAGAGATACGCGAGTATATTGATCGGCAAACCGATCTCGCCCGTGTTTTTGAACATTCTGGTAACGAGCGTCTGTGATATGCGGTGTACACACTGTTTCTTTACCGAGGAACTCGATGACCGTCCGCGTAAGAAACTGCAGATGAAGGCTGATGAGATCGCCAGAATTTCTGAGACGCTTGGCGGGAATCTTGGTGTGCTAGTGCTCGCGGGTGGTGAACCGTTCACGCGAAAAGATCTTCCCGAGATCGTGCGTTCCTTCTACGAGAACAACAAACTTGATAGCGTTTATCTGATGTCGAATGGCCAGATACATCCGCGAATTTTCCCGGATGTGGCTCGTATCATGGACGAATGTCCAAAATTGAATGTCTCGGTCGCACTCGGTATCGACGGGATGAAGGATGCTCATGAGAAGATCCGTCGCAAAGAGGGAAGTTGGGACAAGGCGATACATACTGCCCGCACTTTGCAGCAGATGAAGAAAGAGCAGTATCCGCAGTTGGATATTCAAACGTGTACGTGCGTGATGCATTCGAATGAGGACACCATCTTTGACTGGTATGATTTTCTCAAGAACGATCTCAAGCCGGACAAGGTGAATATCAATTACATTCGCCCGCCATCGGCTGATCCGATCGAATTGGAATTTGACCATCGGCGTTATCAGCAGCTTTCCCAGATGATCCTCGACGATACGAAGAGTGCCGCGTTGAAGAATAACTACGGCGGCAAGTCCGGCTTTTTCAAGGCCGCGGTCGATATCTACATGCACGATATCATCGCGAAAACCAAGGAAGAAGAGAAAGCCCAGCTCAAATGCTATGCCGGCTCGGCGGGTGCTGTGATCTACGATAACGGGGGGCTTTCGTCGTGTGAGAACAAGGCTGATGTACTCAATCTGCGTGATTACGACTGGGATTTTCAGGCTGCATGGAAATCTGATCAGATGAAGCAAAGAAGGGTCGAGGTTGCTGATGGCTGTTATTGTACCCACGAATCGAACTGCTTCTACCCGTCGCTGCCGCTCAACCCTACGCATTTGATAAAGATCAAGCGGCTCGAAGGCCAAATGAAAAAAGCAGCGAAATCGGCAGGATTCTCGGTTGGTCGAGAGGTCGCTTTGAAGGCGTAGGCATCTGGACGTTCCACAGCCCAAATGACACCAACCACCCCCAAAATTCTTATAATCTCATCCGATACCGGCGGCGGGCATCGCTCTGCGGCGCTGACGATCTCGAATGGGTTACAGAAGTTTTGGAAAGGCGAATCGGCAGCCGTTCGCACGATCAAAGCGGTCGAAGAATCGCATCACATCACCGAAAAGCTCGTCAATGTATACAACTGGGTGCTCAAAAACAAGCAGCACTGGATGAAGTATCTCTACTGGGCGATGAATAAGATCAGGCCCGAGACGCGAGAGTTTTTCATGAAACGGTGCATCGGTTATGTACGGAATCAGTTCGAAAAATGGTGCCCGCATATCGTCGTGAGTGTTCATCCGCTGACTCAGCATATCTTTGCACGCATTCTGAAGGAACTGAATCTCGCGCATCAGGTGCCGCTCGTTACGGTCGTGACCGACCCGTGTTACGGATTCTGGAAAGGCTGGGCGTGCGACGAAGTTTCGCTTTACCTGGTTGCCAACGAAGATGCCAAGCGGCAGCTTGTCGACTATGGCATCGTGCCTGACAAAATAAAGATCTCGGGAATGCCGGTCGATCCGAAATTTCATGAGGTGAACGAGGCTGACGCTCAAATTGCCCGGCGGGCATATGGACTCGATCCGGATAAATTCACTGTGTTTGTCAACGCTGGTTGGATGGGCGGAGGGAATATTCCACAGATATTTCGTGAATTTGCCCGCGGCGAACTCGACGTTCAAGCGATCTTTCTGGCCGGCAAGAACGAAGAACTGAGGCTCGAAGCGGAGGCAATTGCCAAGACCGCAAAATTCCCGATAAAGGTCATCGGCTATTCCGATGAGATCGAAAAGCTGATGCAGTCGGCCAACGTAATGGTCTCGAAACTTGGCGGGCTGACCACTTTCGAAGCATTGGCCTGTCGTCTGCCGATCATCGCTGACGCGACCACGCCGCCTATGCCGCAGGAAGCCGGAACGGTGAATATGCTCGAACGTCGCGGTGCCGGAATGCTGCTCAGACGCAGTATCGATATCGTTCCGACGATCAGGAATCTCGTAGCTGACACGTCGCGATATTCGCTGATGAAGGCGGCGACCGAAGGGATGACGATGCCAAATTCGACCGAGTACATCATTCGCGAGATCAACGCGCTTTGGGTGCCAAATATTCAAAATGCCGCTCCCGCAAAGGCGGCAGCCTGACAAATGTCCCAAATTCTGCCCGTCTGACTTGTAACAAATCCCCGATTTCATTAACCTTTTCTTTTGCTATCTCGAACACTTAACGGAGTTACTGCTTGAGTCTTTTACTAGAAGGAAAACGTGCCTTTGTATCCGGCGGCACGCGGGGTATCGGAGCGGCTATCTGCGAGGTCTTTGCCCGCGAGGGCGCCGATGTGGCGTTTAATTACCACTCGAGTGATGATCTTGCGGCCGAGGTGAGGGCAAAGATCGAGGCTCACGGCCGGCGTGCATTGAGCTTTAAGGTGTCGGTCACCGACCGCTTTGGCATGAAGCACATCGCCCGCGAGATAAAAGAAGCGTGGGGTGCGATCAACATTCTCGTCAATAATGCGGCGGTAAATAAGCCCGATAATTTTGCGACGACGACCGATAAATCGTGGGATTGGGTCGTCGAGACCAATGTCGGTAGCCTCTTTGCCGTTACCAAGCCTTTCTATAAACAGATGATCCGCGAACGCGCCGGGTCGATCCTGAATATCACTTCCGTCGGTGCTATCCGTAGCTTGCCTACGTCTGTCCACTACGCCACGTCTAAGGCCGCGATGATCGGCTTTACCAAATGCCTCGCCCGCGAGGCCTCAAACTTTGGCATCTCGGTCAACGCCATCGCTGCTGGCATCTTCGACACCGACCTCGGCCAGACGCTTCCCGAACGCCTGCTCCAAATGCACGATTTCTGGGTCGCCAAAGGCCGCCTCGGCCGCCCCGAAGAATTAGCCGAATACGCCGCCTTCATGACCTCAGATCGCAACAGCTTTATGAGCGGGGAAGTCGTGATCGTGGATGGTGGTGCGATCACGTAGATGTGGGCCCGCTAAATACGCGAAAAGACGCGAATATACTTCCATAAACACATTTCGCGCCTTTTGTGTATTTCGCGGGCAATATTATTTCTCTAGCCTATCCTTCGCCTTTTCAATAAAAACCTTGATCATTTCGGAGATCCGTTTCGTCATTTCGCTGGAAATTAGCGATTCGCCGGCGAAGCTGGCCAGATAGTGTAGGTCGCGCGCGTGTTTGCGGCGTAATTCTACAACCTGCGAGAAGTGGACCATGGTGACGTTTTTGGCTTTTTCGAGGAAGTCGGCGGAGTAGCGGAGTAGGTTTTCGCCTTCGGTGCGAAGCGGCGACCATTCGATCCGCTGTTCCGTAGATTCGGCTAGTTCGAGAGCAAATTTCTGGAGCATCGCGCCAATGAACGGGATCTCGGCGTTTACTTTCCAGTGAGCGATGCCTTTCGCATCAACATGGATCTGCTCGACGCCGGGCATTAGTTCGGCAAAATTTGTGATATCCGAGAAAAATTCGCGTACCCGCTCGATGCCCGAGGCGATCTCGATGTCGTTTGAATAGCCGGCTTTTACTGTAAACATAATCGGTTGTCAGTGGTCGGTGGTCCGTTGTCAGAAAGAAAAATCATTCCAATAAAGTAAAATTGTACCAAATGAATCGTACCATCGAAAAAATATGTCCGAGATGCACGTCCCAAAGATTGAGGCGTTGGGGTGAACTGTCGGACGAACAAAAAATGCTCGCCGAACGGCTGCCCGCTTCGGCCACGGTAAGCGTCGCAAAACGAAAAAAGCACCGTTTTTGTACGCGGTGCTGGTTTGAGGAAAACGATGAAGATCGTGGTCGGGGCACGTTGGCATGAAGCCAGCTATTGTTTAGAGCTTTGCCTCGTCTATTTTGTTCATGACAGTATCTCACCTGGTAGGCCGGTGATTTACTGTAGTTTTACCGTCAGGTAGATCGTCTGGCCACGGCGCGAGATGAGGAGTAGGACGGGGCGTTCACCAGAGGCAGCCAGAGCGGCCTGGACGTCGGCTATTGAGTTGACCTGGCGTTTATTGATCTCTAGGATGCAATCTCCGCGGGCGACGCCTTCTTCGGCAGCCGGGCCGTCTGGGTCGACTTCAGTGACGACCATGCCTTCCTTGTCTGAGTCGAGGCTAAGCTGTTTGGCGATCTGCGGCGTGACCGGTTCGAGGCTCAGGCCGAGTTTGCCGCTTTGGTTTTGTGGCCCAGGAGCATTTTCGTCGCCGTCAATGACCTTGGGGCCACGTGCGTTTTCTGTGTCAAATTCGTCGAGGGTCACGTCCAGCGTAACTTCTTTGCCATCGCGAAACACAGTCAGTTTGATCGTCGTTCCTGGTGCGGTTCCGGCGACCTTGTTTCGCAGAACGTTACTGTCCTCGATCTTTTCGCCATTGATGGCGAGGATCAGATCGTTACGCTTTACTCCGCCTTTGTCGGCGGCGCTGCCCTGACGAACATTGCTGACGATCACGCCGCTGCGTTGTTCGAGTTCGAGCGATTTGGCGAGTTCTTCGGTAACATTTTGAATATTGACGCCGAGCATGCCGCGACGGACCTTACCGTCTTTCAATAGCTGTTCCATGACCGATTTGGCCATATTTGACGGTATCGAGAATGCGATTCCGATATTCCCGCCACCTGCGCCGCCCGAGAGTATCTGTGAATTTATGCCGATCAGCTCTCCGTTAAGGCTAACTAGAGCACCGCCCGAATTACCGCGGTTGATCGGCGCGTCGGTTTGCAGAAAGTCTTCAAATGATCCGTCGCTCAGGCCCGTTCGACGGCCTTTTGCCGAGATGATACCGGATGTGACCGATTGTCCAATGCCAAGCGGGTTGCCGATCGCTAGGACAATATCGCCAACGCGAACCGTATCCGAATTGCCAAGCGTGAGAAACGGTAGATTCTCAGCCTCGATCTTTAGCACGGCGAGATCGCTCGGTTGGTCTGATCCCACGACCTTAGCCACGTAAGATTTGTTGTCGCTCATCAGGACGGTGATCTTTTGTGCGCCGTCAACGACATGGTGATTGGTCAGGATCGATCCGTCAGCCGAAACGATGACGCCTGAGCCGAGACCGTGTTCGATCTGCGGACGGCGGTTTGGCTGCTGCGGTGCCTGAAATTGGCGAAAGAAATCTTCACCGCCGGGGAACTGGTTTTGCGATCGCGGCTTTTCTTTGACCTCAGCCTCGATACGCACAACGGCGGGCGAAGTGCGCTCGACGATATCCGCGTAGGACGTTCTCATTCCCTCAACGACAACCGGAGCAACCGGTGCCTGCGGCTGTGCCGCGACGGGCGACTCGCCGCCGAGAAGGTTAGTTTTACAGCCTGACAGCATAGCCGCAGCCAGTAACGATCCAATCATCAAAGATCTATTGATTCTCATGTATGAATGCTCCAAAGATACTTATAACAAAATGATTCTACTATTTTGAGCCAAGGCTTCAATAGCGATAAATACGTTACGAAGTGAAAGGGCTCGTTGTTCAGGAAAACTTGGTGCGATCGAGTGTCAATCGGAGACCTTCGGCGTTTCGTTTCGGAAGATATATGCGAGCGACTTGTACACCAGTTTCGAGCAAAGAAATGCCGGTGAGTCGTAGTTTTCGAAATACGAGTATTCGACAAGATCCATACCTACAATTCGTTTCTTTTCAGCAAGTTTGCGTATAAGAGTTAAAGTTTCGTACCAACCTAATCCGCCCGGCTCAGGCGTGCCAGTTGTGGGTACAATGCTGGGGTCGAGGCCGTCGATATCGATGGTGAGATATACGTTCTCAGTGAGGCCGTCGATCGCTTCATCGATCCAATCGGTCTTTCCGGCGATATCACGGGCCCAGAATATTTTTGTCGGCAGATCTTCTTTCAGTGAACGAGCCTCGTCGCCCGAGATCGAGCGAATGCCGACCTGTACGGACGGAATTCGCATATCCTTGACCACGCGCGCCATTATCGAAGCGTGCGAATGCGGCGTTCCGTCGTATTCATCGCGAAGGTCGGCATGAGCGTCGATCTGAAGAACGCTCAAATTGTCGTATTTTTCGTTGTGGGCTTTGATTATCGGTGCTGAGACAGAGTGTTCACCGCCGAGCATGCAGATGAATTTGTCGAGAGCCAGTAGCTTTTTCGTATAGTCGTAAAGCTCCAACATCATCGCTTCAGGGTTTTCCCGCGCCGTAAATTCGGGCAAAGTGTGAATCCCGAGCTTATAAACCTCCGCATCCGTTTCTTCCTCGTACAGCTCCATATTGCGCGAAGCATTTACGATCGCCATCGCACCAGCTCCGGTTCCGGTGCCGTATGAAACGGTACCTTCGTAAGAGACGGGGAGTATGAGAATGCGTGCATTATCAAGCGAAGAATATTCTTCCTCGTCGATACCGCCGAAATTCATTGGTAATTCGCTGGAATGGCTCATGACGGAATGATCTTTGATCTTTGACCTTGGATCTTTGACCGGAATCAAGAATCAAAGGTCAAAGATCCAAGATCCAAGATCAAAAGTCATCTTAGGGAACATCAATGTTCATCTCACGGCCAGAGAAGCTGAATGTCGGACGTTTACGGCCTTTCATGAACTTTGCGGCTGTCTGCGAGAGAGCAGTGATGATCATCGGCAGGGCGATCGACGGGTCGCACGGGACGTACGCCGTTGTCGCACCTTTTGGCAATCTGCCAAACATCGATGTGTGGCTACCGCCGTATGAGGGCGTCCGTGCATCGAGCGGAGCAGTGTCGGTCGCGATCGAGATCGAATATTTGTGCCCCCGCGGAGTCGTGCGGGTGATGTACGATGCGGTCTCGGCCATATTGAGCAATCCCTGACTGTTCATCGTTCCGAGTGAAATGACACCGGAATGCCGCGTTTTATGGGCGATGTTCATCATTTCCATCGTGTCTTGCGTTGTGTCAAAAGAGATCTGGATCTTCTTTTCAAACTTCGCACGAGCTATGCCGATGGCGATCTCCGAACCCGGAAGATCAGGACAGAATACGGGTATACGCGATTTAAATGCCGACGTGAGAATGCCGTCTTCGTGGGCGATCTCTGATAATTCACGTCCCATGAGGTGCAAAAATTCGCGGATCGAGTACGAACGCGTCAGATCTAACTGATTTATCACGCTGCCAATCCATTCGTCGGCTTCCTGATATTCTTCGCGGTTTGCAATGACATCGCCGACGCGGACGACATCCGACGCTTCGAGTTCTTCATCATTCATACTCGGATGAGCCTGATAATGATTGCGTCCGAGTATCTCGTGGATATCGTGATAGAGCACCGTGCCGGACATAACGATCACATCGACAAAGCGATTCTTGATCACGTATGCGATAAGACGCCTCATTCCTGAAGTGATGAGGTTACCGCTGCCGCACAGATAGATGGTCGAGTTGTCATCCAGCATATCGAGCCAGATGCGATGAGCTTCGGCGAGTTGTTTTGCTCCAAAACCGGCTCCCTCCATCTTCTCAAGCAATCCGGCGACCGATCGGTCCCTGTCAATAGGAACCGGGCGTGTCGGAACCGTCAAAAATTTCGAAGCCTTAGTCTTCTTTTGAGCTACCATATTATTTGTAAGTGCTATCCTTTGTTTAGTTTACAGGCAACAAGTGATGTAATCTCTTAACTCTTGCCATTTGGGGTCAGATAGGTATAGCTTTCTACCTGATCCTCATAAAATTCAATAACTTTACTGCCCTCGACATTAGTCAAGCGGCCTTCTTTGATTCTTTGCAGTACATTTCGGCGAAATGTATCGTGCAGTTGCCCGCGCTCGAAGCGAACGGATTCAACAGCATCGCCGAGCGTTGCACCGTATATCACCTTCTTGATTATATAGCCGTCCTCGCCGATAAAGACGTGAGCCTCGTGTGGTACGCCAAAAAGGTTATGGTTGTTTCCCATTACCTCCTGATAGGCACCGACCAGCATCATGGCCAGATAATATGGCTCGTTTTTTACGAGCTTATGTAATTCGAGCACGGATTTTACGTCGTGCAGGTCGACGAATTTATCTACAATGCCGTCGGAATCACAGGTTATATCACAAAGCGTAGCATATTCCGTGGTCTTTTTGTTGAGTTTATGTATTGGGATGATCGGAAATAGCTGTTCGAGTGCCCAATTGTCCGGCATTGAGCGGAAAACCGAGAAATTTGCGAGGTATTTCGCACACATCAACTGCCGTAGCTCATCAAATTCCTCCGCCACGTACTTCTTCAACTGGGCAAACTTATCTGCTTCTTCACAGATATCCCAGAAAAGCACCTCACCTTTACCTTTCGCCTCGAGCGAGATTAGGCCTAGGTTGAACATTGTGAAAAGTTCATCACGATTTTCGAGTGCGTCGTGATAATACTCGCGGTAATTCTTTGCGTTTATCGTCTCTCGCAGGTCGTGCAGTTCGTGGACGATCTGCGGATCGTCGGCCGTGAGCTTCATCTCGTCAGTGTGATATTCGACGACCGTTTCGATCTCGTCCTGGACATTTGTCACAAGGATCGCGTGATAAGCCGAAAGATAACGGCCCGATTCCTGAATGATCGTCGGATGGGGAACGTCCTCGTCGTCGCAAACGGTTTTAATTACATAAATTACGTCGTTTGCGAATTCCTGTGCGTTGTAATTTGCAGACGACTCAAATGATGTTCGGGAACCGTCATAATCGACGGCCATACCACCTCCGACATCGAGAAACTCGATCGGTATGCCCATTTTACTGATCTTGGCATACGTGCGAGCCGCCTCTTTCATGGCGTTTTTGATCCGCTTGATGTCGGTGAGCTGCGAACCGATATGGAAATGCAAAAGCCGCAGCATTTCGATGCGGCCGGCTTCCTGTAGGCGACGAATCACCTCAAGGATCTCGGTCGTAGTAAGGCCGAATTTTGCTGCCTCGCCGCCCGATTTTTCCCACTTGCCGGAACCTTTGGAATACAGCTTAACGCGTACACCGACCATCGGAAGCGGTGCATCGGGAGCCTCGGTCGCAAATTTTGCAGCGATATCGAGCGTGTGGTCAAGCTCGCTCATCTTTTCGATGACAATGACAACGCGTTTGCCGGCCATCGCACCGGCGAAAGCGAGATTGATAAAGTCACGATCCTTAAAACCGTTGAGTACGAGCAAACTATCCTTAGCCTGATCGACGCCGAGAGCGGCGTAAAGTTCGGCTTTGGAGCCTGCTTCAAGGCCAAAATTGTAGCGTGTGCCCTCGCGAAGGTATTCCTCGATGACGGCGCGGTTCGAGTTGACCTTCATCGGAAAGACGCAAAGATGACCGCCTTCGTACTCAAACTCTTTTATCGATTTCTTAAACGCGGACTGAAGCTTTCTGATCTGTCCAAAGAGAAGCTGAGGGAAACGCAATAAAATTGGGGTATTGACGCCACGTTTGCGTAAGTCGTCAATGATCTCTTTGACATCAGCGGTAAGATTTTCATTTTCGGGAGCATGGACAATTAGATTGCCCTTTCGGTTGACCCCAAAATAGTCGGCGCCCCAATTGTCGATACCGTAGGTTTCGATGTTCTTCTCGATCAGTGCGCTCAAATCGTGTCTCCTTTGCTATTTCTGCGGATATCTCCCGTCGCGATAAAAATTTATAGTTTAATAAAAATCTCATAAAAAACAATAGGCGTTCGGAAAATAAAAAACGTCATCGAAAAATTGTTCAGAATTCGTGTGGCATAAAGTTTGCAATATGGGAACTGAGAGGGAAGCGGTCTCCACGCCAAAATCCCTGTAAATGTATGAAGGACGTGACTTAATTAAAGGGAAGACCGGCCCAAAATGCCGCATCTTGTCAAAAAACAGGTGTCAAAAATTGTCACTTTGACCGATCGTCCGTAACGCGAGGTGCAAAGAATGAACAGGAAAAGTAGTCAAAAAGGCTTTTCGATAGTCGAACTTCTGGTCGTCGTAGTAATAATCGGCATCGTCGCCGCTATGGCGGTTCCGTTTCTTCAAAGAGCAATTCGCGGTTCGGAGGTCGGCGGAGCCTTTGCAACCTTGAGGACAGTATCCTCAACCCAGCTCAGTTATTTCTCACAGACCGGTCGGTTTGCTCGAATAACCGAAGCGAATAACGTAATGTCAGGCGCCATCGGTACTCAGATCGGAACTGAAGTGCATCGTGGAAAGTTCGTTTTCGCCACGGTGCCGCCCAATCCAACCGACGCAGAATTGAGGGAAGGTTATGTTTTGACGGCGACCCGAACTGACCCAGGCGAAGGAGTTACATATATCTATGAACTGACGCAGTCCGGGTATATCCGAGAAGTGCTGCCGTAGTCCCACCAAATTAAATAGTTGTCCGACTCTATCCTGCCCCGATAGGTACACGCAATGAATGTCTTTGAAGACCTTGTTCTAGAATTACAAGAGGAGAATCTGCTCGAGGAGACGGTTGGCAGTGTTCGCCGCAAACCTCGGATCGATTCTTTTCAACCCGAAGCGATCGAGTTGCCGAACAAACGCTCTGACGAGCATCCGGTTACCGAGATCGAGATCGAAACGGCGGCCGATTTTACCGCTGCCGCTGCACCTGCGACAACATCCGACACGTATCCACCGCAAAACCAGCGCCAGCAGAACAACAAAGAGTTTTTCAAAAAGCGCGCAATGACCGAGGTTTCCAGCCTTCAGATCGTCGAGCACGTTTTGACCGGCGTCGAACGTGAATACCTTAAGATATTGCCCCAGACATTCGATGATTTTAAGGCGAAAAAAGCGCTCAACAATTTCCTGCAGATTCCGGATAGCGTAAATACCGAGGAGCACGCACACGCAGAATTCGAACTGCTCCAGCAGACCGAAGCGTGGTGCAGCGCACTTGCCGTCCGTGACAAAAATGTACCCGTTTCGGCACTCAGGCAATTCTGTGAGAATACGAAACCGGCGTTGAGTTCTCAGGCGATGCTGGCGGCGGCCCGTTTCTATCGCAATCTGCCGTGCTCCGAAAGCGTAAGATCGAAGTTCGATTTCGTTATTACACGACTTTTTTCGCGGCCTAACGAAAGCGAGCAGCGGGTCGCTCTATTTAGCCGCGAGGAAACTCTCAATCACATCAAGACGCTTTACGCCGATTGGTCGAGTGTGCCGTTGTATGCAACGAACGACAACGATTCGGATGTAACAATGGCGGCCTTGAGCTTTGATGATCTAGCGATCGAATCGGAAAACGCTGCGACATTTGACCAGCTGATCAACAGCGACTTTTTTGGCCGCCTGCGCAACTTCAAAGAGAGCATCAGCGAACTTTTCTTTGCACCGAGCGTGACCGCCGCAGCGATCGACGCTAATGTTCGTATCGGCAATTCATATGTCAAGTTGATCGGCCTCGAACACGAAAAAATGGATTCGGACAGCATCCAGTCGAAGTACGGGGATTTTGACAATCAGATAATTTCCGACGCGACCGGTCGAACATTGGCATTAGTCGACATCCTAAAAACTTCAATTCCACCGCCCGTTGAGTGTGATACCGAAACCACGCCAGAAAACGAGCCATGGTCGCCACCCGACCGCGACGTGATCGTCGAAAAAGTTGTCGCCCCTAAGATCAAAAAGACGCCAAACCAGTTGGTCGAACAGATCAAGGAGCAGATATTCGGTTTTAATCGCTGGGTATTGGCATTTTGCGGATTGCTGCTTGCGGCAACGGTCGGTCTGGCCATTTGGTCAAGCTATTTTGCTCAGCCGTCGGTGTCGAACGCGGGCGTCGTCCAAGTCGATTTCTCAAATCCGGTCATTGACGAACATATTCACAAGGCGAAGGTGAGCAACAATATGCTGTACGCTCAAATGAAGGAGTCGTGGGACGCCCTACCGAAGGAAAAGAAGCTCGAAATGCTCAAGATGATCTACGATGGCGGAGCATCGCGCGGTTACACCCAAGTCAATTTGATCGACAAAAGCGGGAAGACGACCGGCTTCGCGTCGGCAACACGGCTCGAAATTCCGACTTTGTAAGAGACGCTATTTGACCATAGCGGCAGCAGTTTTTTCGTCATCCAAAGCCAGCTTAGTATTGTTCAACGCCCGATGTACCGCCGCGCGGATGCGGTAAAAATCGGCGATCTTGCTATTTGATGCGATCGCTAGATTTAGATCATCGAGCGCCGCCTTGTAGCTTTTCATCTCCAGTTTCACCTTGCCGCGCTTGGCGTACGCACGTCCATGGTCCGAATTTAGCTCGATCACGCGAGAAAGGTCATCGTATGCTGCCTGTAGTTCGCCGAGTTCGTGCCGCGCGTTGCCGCGATTATAGAAAGCGGATGCATTTTTAGCGTCACGCTGAATGGCCCGCGAGTAATCTGCGATCGCCCCGTGCGGGTCCTTCATCCGCATCTTAACTACGCCTCGATTTAAATAAAGAGCTGCACGACCCGGCGCGATCTCGATCGCGGTCGAAAAGTCGTCGAGAGCACCTTTATAATCGCCTTTGTTTTTGCGGGCATTGCCACGATTGTTGTAGGCGTCGATGTCGCGCGGATTTAGTTCGAGCACCTTTGTATAAACCGCGATCGCACCGTCGAGATCTCCCGCTTCGGCACGCTCGCTTGCTCGTGCGAAATATTGGTCAGCCTCAGATTGGCCAAAGGCCGGAATGGCGGAGAATACGAGTAAACACAGTAGTCCCGGAATTATTCTTTGCATACTGCCGTAATAAAGCAGTATTCGTCTTGCGATTTCAGTTTTGAACACTGGATAGCACCGCCGGAATCTCGTCAATAACGTCTAATTGCGATCGTTGACATCTATTTCAGGAAATTGTCATCCATTCGTCATATATACCCGCAACATTCAAATATAGTTCGCAAATGTAAAGTGCCGTGACATACCCGAGAGGGCTTTCTCATTGCAACAATAGCAAAAGAAGACACCTGCAGGAACACGCGTTGTTTTCCGTGGAAATAGTCATTGACATCCACAAGAAACCTTGCTACATTTGCCGGACCCTAAAGTTTGTTAGTTAAAACACCTGAACAGCCCCTTCAGACGTGCGGTAATTCTGCCGCTCTGGGGATGTTCTGGTAGTGCTATTTGAACTCGACATTTTTTGACATGTCGTTTTATGGAAAGGAGTAGAAAGTTTATGAGTAGAATGAAAAAAGGCCTGTTATTGGCGACTGTAATTGTGATGGGTGGATTTGCGAGTTCTGTTTTTGTGTCATATGCAGCGAGCTCGTCAATCATTTTTGAACAGCCGACTTATACGGTAGGGTCTATTCATCTTCAGGATGGATGGAGCTCTTCGGGTAGTGCGGGAATGGGATGTGCGTTGTACGACCATGCCGTCGTAACGAACGGGCCCTCAGTTCCGGCTTCTTTCGGAGGACAAAGTTTGCGGATCTCCAACGCCGTTACTTCGGGCTGTTTCGGTGATCAAACTTTCTCAAAATCGCTGACGAACGAGGCTGGTGAGACCTCAGCTCAAGGTGGCGGGATGTCCGGCGGTGTCAGACAAAAGACCTACCAGTACGAGTTTAAGATTGCATCTGCTGTCCCGGGAGCCGAGCAGGCCGGTTTGTTCATGGCGACTTCCGCTGACCGGGGTGATGGTGCCCGAATGAGCTGGGTGGGATTTAAAGATATGCCGGACGGAATTCATGTCCAGTTTTATGACTATCAGGACCTCGCGCCCTTTGGAGGGGCGATTAGCGGTCCTGACGATCCTAATGGTTGTGGCTCGGAAGACAATTTCTTCTTTACCGATGTGGCCACCATCGACCGGAGTGCTCCGCACACCATCAAAGTCGTGGTCAGTTTCATAGATGGGCCTAGGAACGATGTCGTAAAGGTGTACGTCGACGGAGTCTTGAAAAAAACGGGCACATCATGGGAGGACTATTTCCGATATTGTGAGGGCAATCCGACCCGCACAGTCGATTCAGTTCTTTTCCGAACGGGTGGAACTGCAGCTCCGGGCACCTTGGGCCAGGGATATCTTGTCGATGGCCTAAATACGACCTCGTCGATTCAGCCCGCAAACGCGAACGCTTGTAAGAATGGCGGTTGGGCGAACTATGCTCGTCCCGATGGATCGACCTTTCGAAATCAGGGCGATTGTATTCAGTACGTGAATACAGGCAGATAGACCTCGTTTAATATTGAGGCTAGAGGATGCCTTCCGAAGGCGTCCTTTTTTTGTTTTTCCGAAACATTCTGTGAAATGCTAGAGTAATAGCTAAACTAATTTTCATCGCCGCCGATGAGTCGGAGCAAGTAGAACACGGACTAAGTTCTGAATAGTAGAGTTATGAAATTTCAAAGAGCGTTACACGTTGCGGCGGCGGTTTTGCTGGTGCAGTCATTTTTGATCCCGACGGCAGTTTTGGCGCAGTCGCAGGATGATATCAACGCCGCAATCCGAAAGGAAGGAATGGAAAGGTCGAAGATAATGAATACGCTTCGTTATCTGACCGATCATTACGGCCCGAGGCTGACTGGGTCGCCGAATCATGTGGCGGCGGCGAATTGGGCGGTTCGCGAGATGACATCGTGGGGATTTGAGAACGCGGCGGTTGAGCCGTGGGATTTTGGCCATCCGGGCTGGGTCAATGAGCGTGCGGTCGGACTGATGACGTCGCCGGTGCGAGATACGCTGACATTTGAGGTGCTGGCCTGGACACCTTCGACAAAGGGCGTTATCAAGCCTTCGGCGTTGAATATAGTCTTGCCTGACCGTCCAACGCAGGAAGAGTTGACGACGTATCTCAACAGCGTCAAGGCCGACATCAAGGGCAAGGCGGTCTTTGTCGGACGGCCGGCTGTTGTGCCGGTTTCGATCACCCCGCCGGCAAAACGCCTCGCCGACGACGTTGTGAAACGAATGATGGACCCATCGGCTGCACCGGCTGGCCCGCCATTTGGCCCAGGTGGTCCAGGTGGTGGCGGAGCCGGATTGACGCCGAAACCGGGTGCATTGCCGGGTGCGCAGGTCGCGACGCAGGTAAACGACTTCCTCGTCGCCAATAAAGCAGTTCTCCGCGTCAACGATGCCGGTCGCGACCACGGCCAGATCCGTGCGTTCTCGAATAACACCTACGATCTTAAAAAAGTTGTTCCAACCGTTGTTATGCGTAACGAAGATTATGGCCGCATCACACGTTTGCTGGGCGATAAGGTTGCGGTTACGGTCGAATTTGACATTCGTAATCGCGAGATTCCCGAAGGAAAAACGAGCTACAACACAGTAGCCGAGATCGTCGGTTCCGACAAAAAAGATGAGGTCATTATGCTCGGCGGGCACCTCGATTCGTGGCACTCGGCGACTGGTGCGACCGACAACGCGATTGGCTGTGCGATCATGATGGAGGCCGCTCGCATCCTGAAAACGATAGGCGTCAAACCGCGTCGCACCATCCGCGTCGCTCTGTGGGGCGGCGAGGAACAGGGGCTCTTGGGTTCGCAGGCGTACGTTAAGAAGCATTTCGGCTCGGCTGAGACGCCCGGGGCGAACTACAGCAAATTTGGCGGCTATTTCAACATCGACAGTGGCACGGGCAAGGCTCGCGGCATGTCTGTGTTTGGCCCGGCTGAGACGTCAACCGTCCTGCGGGACGCTTTAAAATCCTTTGAGGATTACGGATTCTTTGGCGCACGTTCGTCGCGAAGCCGTGCCTTGGGCGGTAGCGACAATGGGTCGTTCAATCAGGCCGGATTACCCGGGATCGGCGTCCAGCAGGATCCGATCGAGTACGGCACGGCGACGTGGCACACAAATCTCGACACCTACGAACGCATCATCGAGGACGACGTTAAAAAATCGGCGATCATCATCGCCGCCGCGGTTTACGCTCTGGCGATGCGGGACGAACTCTTGCCGAGATTCGCCGCCAGCCAGATGCCGCCGCTACCGACCCCGACGCCAACTCCTGCACCGGCCGCATCACCGACTCCGCGACCGTAAGAAATTAGCCACGAATTTCACGAATAAGAAACCAACTTATTAGTGTCATTCGTGTTATTCGTGGCTAACTGTTTTAGAAGGGCAGATGTCGGCGAGCACACATTCGTCGCACTTTGGTCGGCGAGCGATGCAGACCGCTCGTCCGTGATGGATCATCCAATGCGGAAACATTACCCAATGTTTCTTCGGGACAAGCTGAGCGAGATCGTTCTCGATCTTCTCGGGCGTTTTGTTTTGGGTGAGGCCGAGCAGTTGGGAAATGCGCGAGATGTGTGTGTCGACGACAACTCCGGCCGCGATGCCAAACGCATTGCCGAGGACGACGTTCGCCGTCTTGCGGGCGACGCCGCCGAGCGTGAGCAGCTCAACCATCGTTTGCGGAACCTCGCCGTCAAATACGTCGATCATCCTCTGACACGCGGCCTGAATATTCTTTGCTTTGTTTCGAAAAAAACCGGTCGAGTGAATGTCCTTTTCGAGTTCCTTTTGCGAAACTGCGACGAAATCAGCCGGACCGTGATACTTACGAAAAAGGTCGGCGGTGACAATATTGACGCGTACATCAGTACACTGCGCCGAGAGGATCGTCGCGATCAGCAATTCGAAAGGATTGGAGTGAATGAGAGCGCAATGAGCGTCGGGATAAGCCTTTTTCAGGCGCCGGATGATCTCGGCGGTTCTTTTTTTTTGATCGGCGATCATTACGGATGAGGCTAGAAACAATCTGGCCAAAATGCAAATCGGCCTTAGTTTAAGTAAAATCGTTCTTGGCTAACGAACGATGAACGATCTAATCGCGATCAATTCCAGAACCGCTGCTGCGCGGATCGCGCTCGGCGGCTGCATTGTGGTCGCATTGCTTTTCGGATGGTTCGCGGTACGTTGGCAGATAGGTATTTTGCTCGCGGACCTGACTCCGACGACCGATCCGAATGCCGGTGAGATCGGACTAATGGCCGCAAAACTTGCTCCCGGCCATCCCGGATCTCTACTTCTCGCCGCCGCCGCCGAAAATGATACCAAAAAGGCGATCTCTCTGTTCGAGGAAGCGATCCGGGTTGCGCCGAACGACTTTCGCACACGCATCGAGCTTGGCCGGGCGTATGAGCAGGACGATCAGATCGAGCGGGCCGAGATCGAGTTCAAACGCGCCGTTGAGATCGCACCCAACTATGCCGCGCCGCGTTGGCACCTGGGCAATTTTTATCTGCGGCACGAACGCGAAAACGAGGCACTCGGACAACTCACCCATGCCGCTGAAAACAATCAGACGTATCGCGATCAGGTGTTTTCGCTGGCGTGGGATTACTTTCAAAAAGATGCGACGCGCGTCGAGCAGTTGGTCTCGCAGCCCGCAGCAGTTGCGCATCTCGCATACTTTTTCGCGGCTCGCGGTGCGGCGGCCCCTTCGCTGCGAAATTGGGGCCGCTTGTCCGACGCTGACAAGGAGCGTTACGGCTATCGAGCCGTTCTGATCGCCGACGGGCTGTATCAACAGCGGCATTTTGCCGAGGCCTTAAGCTTTGCCAAGCAGCTCGGAAATGCGACAAATGCCCAACCCGAGAAGGTCACGAACCCGTCATTCGAATCCGTGATCGGCGAATTTGAGCAGTCGCGGTTTGCCTGGCAGGTGAATCGAAATGAATCAAAACTAGAGATCACCGCTGACGGCAAGATCGCGCGCGAAGGTAATCGAAGTCTACGCATGACGTTTCGCGGCTTTTCAAAGCCGGTTCTGATCAACGCACTGCAAACCGTCGTTGTCACGCCGAACACGCGATACTCGCTCAGCTTCTGGGTGCGGACGAGTGAACTCAGATCTGCCGGCTCTCCGATGCTTGAGGTACTTAATGGAGTAAACGACGCATCGATCACTCGCACCGAACCCTTTGCGAATGGCACCGAGGAATGGCAGCGCATGACTCTTGAATTTCGAGCGCCGGAGAATTGCGTTGGCATCGTCATCCGCACGATCCGCTCGTATTGCGGCGACGAATGCCCGATCACGGGCACGGTCTGGTACGATGAGTTTTCGCTGACCAAACAGTAAATGACATTGTGGAATCGCATAGTTTTTCTGCTGATCTGCACGATCGTGATCTTTACCACGCTCGCGTATGGCACGGTGCACCAGCCGATAATTGCGGTCACGTACATACTCGTTTCACTGACAATGATCGCGTGGGCAGTCGATGGATTTGCGGGCGGGGAGTTGAAGTTTAGTCGAAGTTTACTGCAATTGCCGCTGATCCTGCTCGCTCTTTACGCTTTCATTCAAACCATACCGTTCGGCACCTACGCCGAAGCCTCAGGTCTGACAGCAATTCCCCGAACGATCTCTGTCGAGCCTTTTGCGACGCAGGTGACGGCATTGCACATACTGTTTCTCGCAGCGTTCTTTGCAGTCATTCTGACGTCGCTCGACAGCGCGGCACGCTTGCGAAAATTTGTCGCGCTACTCACGATCTTTGGGTTTATCTACGCATTTTACGCCATCCTGCAATCGGTGCTCAGCCCTGACAAGATCTACGGCATCTACAAACCGCAGTCCGCGACGCCATTCGGTTCGTTCGTAAATCGACACGATTTCGCCGCCATTATCGAACTGCTGATCGCCTTGCCGTTGGGCATGTTGTTCTCTGGTTCGCTACGGCCTGACAAACGCCTGATTTATGTCGTCGCGGCGGCGCTGATGGGCACTGCGTTGCTGCTCAGCGGCTCTCGCGGCGGGCTTGTCGCGTTGGTGGCCGAGATACTGCTGATCGTTATTCTCACGACGCGTTCGCATGGGGCTAAGAATCTCGTCCTCAAGGCCGGACTTTCAATATTGCTAGTGCTCTCGGCGGTTGGCGGTGCGATATTTGTGGGCGGTGACACCTCGCTAACTCGATTTGCGACCGCGACGGCGTCGGATGATATTACTTCGAATCGATCGCAGATCTGGTCGGTCACGCTCAAGGTGATCGGCGAATACTTGCCGTTCGGTGCGGGTCTCGGAGCGTTTCCACAGGCGTATTCTAAGCTCGACACGGCCAGCGGTTTCGAACGCGTTGATCAGGCTCATAATGATTATCTGCAGATGCTGGCGGACGCCGGAATTGTAGGCCTCGTCATCGGCGGCCTCTTTCTATTCTGGTTCTTTCGCGAGGGGAAGCGAAACGTCAGCGCCTCGAACAAATTCCGCCGCGGCATCGCCGTCGGGGCGTTTGCGGGCTGCTTCGGCATACTGGTTCACAGCGCGTTCGACTTTGTACTGCACATCACGGCGGTGTCGGTGATGTTTATCGCCGTAATGTCGATCCTCGTCGCGACCGGCCGAACCTACCCCGATGATGTCACCGATCACGACGACGAACAACAAAAACGCCGCCGCCGCAAAGCCAGCGTCACGCCGATCTCAACCATCGAAAAAGCGCAGTAGATACGCCCTCATGTTCCGTGTTCCACCCTGGAACGCTGGAACACCTGAAACGCATGGAACGGTGGAACAGGTGGAACGCATGGAACACGATTTTTAACGTGGTTTAACGTCCCAGAGCTCCAAAACGGTATGACCAAATGCAAAATATATGACCCACGGGACGTTTCGTATGACCAAAATGGCGTTTTATATGACCAAACCACGTCCCAGTATGACCCACGAGCACTTTTTATGACCGCGATTTATGACCAAAGTGCGTTTTATATGACCAAAATGCGTTTCGTATGACCAAATGTGTTCCACCCTGGAACAGATTTGGAACACGTCAAGGCAAAGTCGACCGCGTAGCGGTCATTGATTGTAGCCGTGGGTCCTAACCCCATTCGCGCCAACTTAAGCGTTTAGTGGATCTTGAGATACAGATTCAAGAAACACGGATATGGATTCTCGTAAGCGGCGTCTTTTTCTTGAGCGTTCTTTT
>JANPDK010000064.1:0-17071 GCA_031431415.1 Acidobacteriota bacterium
CAATCGCCAGAGTTTTTCCGAAAAGGTTGCGAATTGTTGTACTGTTTGTCATTGTAGTAGTCTCCTGAATTATTCCTAATTTATTTTTATTTTCAGCCGGGCATTTCCGCCCTTCACAGTGTTAATGTCGGTTTCGGGAAAACGTTTCATGCTTTTTGGTAAATCAATTTTAAATCGGTGAGAACGGCGTATTTTCCTGGTATTGGTTTACAAAATGCTTGAAAGATAATGCTAAATGGTTTAGATTTAGGCACGCTTTATTTGTCGATCAATACTCAAATGGAGAGTGATCGCCCGCTAAAAAAGGACTGGGAAGTAACGCCCGAAGCTTTCGAAAAACTGCTCGGCTGGCTCGATCCGGATATCGAGGCCGCCGCCGAGAAGTATGAGAAGGTGCGCCAGCGATTGATAAAGCTTTTCAAGTGGCGAAATTGCATACCGGAAGAAGAATACGCGGACATCACAATTAACCGCGTGACGAGGCGCGTGTTTGAGAACACGCCTGTCGATGTTGCAGAGCCGTATTCATATTTTCATGGCACGGCTCTTAACGTGCTCCGTGAGTATTGGCGTGGGCAACTCAAGCATAAACATGAGGACGTAGACGAACTCGATCGAACGGGCCGGACGGCCAAGCATACCGAGCAACTCCTCGACGACGAAGCCGAAGAAACCGCAAACGTGAACCGCCACGGCTGTATGCGCGAGTGTTTGCATGAATTACCCGCCGACAGCCGCGAACTCATCGTTGCCTATCACCACGGCGACAATAAAAAGGAAATTCGCAGATCTCTGGCGGAAAAGTTGAAGGTGCCGATCAACGTCCTTCGTATTCGCGCATGCCGGATACGCGAAGGGTTGCAGAAGTGCGTTTCGGGCTGTATGAAAGAGGCGAGCTGAAATGTTTTTCGGTTTTGGACATTAATTGATTGAAAGCGACGTGCAGAGCTTTCTTTGAGATGAACACAGACACTACAAATACCGATCTGATTCGCAAATACTTGCTCGACGCACTTACCGATGATGAAAGGTCGAGGGTCGAGGAAGCTTTCTTTGCGAATGACAACGCCTTTGACGACATGCTTGCGGTCGAGGACGAGCTTTTTTACGAGTATCAGCAAAATGAACTAAATGTGAGCGAACAGCAGGTTTTTAAACAAAAATTCCTGCGAACTCGCGAAGATCGCGACCGCTCCGCATTTGCTGGTGCATTTATCGAAGCTTCGGCCGATCTGTCACGCGGACGGGCTTTTGCAGCTGTTCCAATCGAGAACGAAAGCCCATCCTTGTTAAAGTCGATCGCGGCGTTCTTCAATTTTGGTTCGGCTCTACAGTTCGGAATGGCGGCAGCAGGATTACTTCTTGCTCTGGGTATTGTCGGTTTGTTAGTACAAAAATCATGGAAAGATAGCGAACTCGCCGCAATTCAGCAGCAGCAGAATGAAACGGATCGCCGTGACCGAGAGGCTGAAATCATCGCGAAGCAGAAAGAGCAGCAGGAAATAGACAGCCGCCTTGCAGCTGAACGGGAAAAGGCAGCAACAGACGAGAACCGCATTAAGGAACTAGAAACAGAAAGACAAAAACTGGAACCCGAGATCAACGAACGGCAACGACGCGTTGACCCTTCTCCAAAAGTCGCTCAGCCGGGTGGCCAAAGCACGATCGCCACGCTAGTAATTTCACCCGGCCTTTTCACACGCAGCGACGGCGTGCCGATGAATCGGATTGCTATCGCACCCTCGGTCCGCACGCTAAGCCTTCGCCTGACGCTCAAAAACGTCGGCGAATATCCGAAATACCAGGCAATTGTCCGTGCCGTTGATGATAGCCGGGAGGTATATTCGAGTCCCGTCCTGCGAGCGAGAAGTAAGCGTGTTGCGATCTCGATCCCGACGAAACATCTCGACCGGGCCGATTATGAGGTTTCACTCGTTGGCGTGAGTGCAAACGGTCAGACGGACGAGATCACTAAATATTATTTTAGTGTTTTGAAATAGTGAGTAGGCGGTTGTGAGAATAATAGAGGAAACAAAAAAATGAAACCGCAAAGCGTTTATTACGGGCAATTGATCAATCGAGGAGTTGGAGCCCTGATAGTCTTGATCGGATTATCAATTTTCGTATGTGTCTCTGCTCAGGTGCGAAACGACGCAGAAAAATATCTCGTGAAAGGCAAAACTGCTTACGAAAAAGGCAACTATGACCAGGCGATCGCGGATTTTTCACAGGCAGCTAATATGGCTCCGATGCGTGCGGAGGCCTTTTATCACAGAGGCATGAGCTATTTTGCCCGAGGCGACGTCTATAAGGCTCTCGCGGATTTTAACAAGGCCATTGGCCTTGATTCGAAGTATGACCCTGCATACGTCGGTATCGGAAGGGTTTTCTCGGAGCTAAATGTTCGCGATAAGGCAATTCAGAATTACACAAAGGCCATTGAACTCAATCCCCGAAGCGTGGAAGCGTATGGAAATCGGTTTCGCGAATATGAAAATATTAAACAAACCTCCTTGGCCAATCAGGACGTTGCTAAATTGGCTGAGCTGATTCCCGAAGCGGCACGCTATCTTACTCGTTTAGCTAGCGGCGGGCGAGAGAAAATAATTCCCGAGGCGACCAAAATAATCGAAAATACCGAGGTCAGAGATGCCGAACAACTGTCCGAAGCTTATAAGAGCAGGGCGTACGCATATTACAGCAAGGGCAAAGACACGGATCCACAAGCTATTGCCGACGCGACAAGGGCCATCGAGCTTGTACCGCGAGATTATGAGGGCTACCTGATTCGCGCCGAGGTCTATTTTACCCAAGCCGACCACGGGAAGAGAGGATGGGCCAAAATAGACTTCAAAAAAGCCTATACAGATGCCATTTCCGATTACAGCAAGGCGATTGACCTTGCTCCGCAAATATCTATGCTGCGTTACCGGATCTACAACATCCGCGGCGAATGCTATCGCGAAACGGGCGACCTTGATAGATCAGTAGCCGATCTCAGCAAATCTATTTTGCTTTTCCCGTTGATGGATGTGTATGTGCGTCGTGCCGAAGTTTTCGAATTGCGAGGCGATCTCGACAGAGCTGTCGTTGATTTGACGAAAGCTCTGGCATTTGAAGAGACGGGGCGGATGTATTACAAACGCGGGAAAGTCTACCTGAAAAAAGGCGACTTTGAAAAAACGCTGGCGGACGCCGCGAGTGCGATCAAACTGAAACAGGACGATCCCCACCCCTACGAACTTCAAGCACAAGTATGGTTAAGAAGAAGTGATTACGAAAAAGTCATCGATCATGCCACCAAGGCAATAAAGTTTGGCTCGGTGGATGCCAAAACCTTAAGAGCGCGGGCCGAGGCTTACCGCAAAACCGGCAAAATCGCTCTCGCCGACGACGACGAAAAAAGCGCTCTGAATCTTGAGAAGGAGTATAAAGAATCCCAAGAAAATTAGCAGCAGCGATCAATATCAGAAGATGGGAAAGGACGCTAAATGCTCTCGACGATCTCCCAGGCATGCTCCGCTTTGAGAAGCTTGCTCATCAACGATGCATGTACGCTGTGGCCGCTTTTTTCGGCCGTGATTTTTCCTTCAATCGGCATTCCGAGTAGTGCAAAGTCGCCGATGATGTCGAGGATCTTGTGGCGGACGAATTCGTCGTCGAATCGAAGCGGCGTTTCGTTGAGCATCCCGTCGGGCGTGAGGACGATGGCGTTGTCGAGCGAGCCGCCGAGCGCGAGATTTGCTTTGCGGAGCATCTCGATCTCGTGGGTGAAGCCAAACGTGCGGGCTGACGCGATCTCTTTGCCAAACGAACCATTCTTAAACACAAAATGCAGCGATTGCCGCTTGATGAAAGGGTGAGGGAAGTCGATGACGCAGTCGATCTCATAGTTCTCAGCCGGTTCGATCGACATTTTGCGACTCCCTTGTTCGAACGAAACGCGTTCGAGAATGCGAAAAACGTGTCGCGGTGAATTCTGTTCAAAGACACCTGCTTTCTCGATCAGATCAACAAAATCCTCACTCGAACCGTCCATTATCGGTATCTCTATGTTGTCGAGTTCAATAAAGCAATTATCGACACCGCTGCCTCTTAAGGCCGACAGCAAGTGTTCGCAAGTAGAAAGCACCACACCGCGCCGCATCAATGTCGTCGCGTACGAGCAATGAGAAATATATTCGACCGACGCCGGTATCTCAAAATTATCGAGATCAGTTCGGACAAAGATGTAGCCCGTATTCTCCGGTGCCGGCCGCAGCGTCATATTGACGTCAACGCCCGTATGTAGCCCAACGCCGGAAACGCTGATAGTTTTGGAAAGCGTCGTCTGGTTCATCAGGAGTATCCAGTGCAATCTCAGTGCCGCAAGGTTCAGAGTGCAAGCTTTAGCTTGTTTCCTAATGCTTTGGGCCCTCGACGCAGGAGAAACAAGCTGAAGCTTGCACTCTGAACCTGGATTCGTCGCGCGTTCGCCACACTGCTGTGGCGGAATTTACTATTAACGTGTCACGATTTACAATCTAATAGTTAATGTAGCGAGTTGCTATGCCTGTAATATCTATATTCTATGGCGTGACCGTGCTGATGTATTTTTTTGATAATCTCCGGCACAAGCTACCTCATATTCACGTCCAGCATGGCGATGATGAAGCAGTAATATCAATTCGGACGGCGAAGTGATAGAAGGTTCTCTGCGAAGGTCGCAGATGCGACTGGTTCAAGCGTGGATCGAGATACATCGCGACGAATTGATGGACAACTGGAGCCGAGCGATTGCCGGGGAATCCGTGTTTAGAATAGAACCGTTAAAATAGTTATGAACAAGGTTACAGAAGCGATCCCAAATGATGATTTTACGATCGACCTTCGTTTCAACGACGGGTCGCTCCGTCGTTTCGATACTAAGCCCTACCTCGATAAGGGTGTATTTAGAGAACTCAAGGATCTCAGCTATTTTCGAAACATTTCGTTAGCCTACGGCACGGTGCAATGGCGCAACGAGCAAGATTTTGCCCCCGAGACACTGTATATTGAAAGCGAGTTATTGAACTAGAAGTTTTATGGCAATCGAAACCGCCGGTCAGAAGGCCGCGAAAATTACTAAGGTCCGCATCGAGAACACTGCTTCGTTTTCGCTGCCGAAGGATTACGAGGCGAGCATCAACAAGGTGCTAGATTTTCTGCCAATCGAGCAAGTGCGTGGAGTCGAGCGTATTAAGCTGGTCGATTACATTAATGACCCGCGGCTCAAGAATATGGACGTCCCTTTGAAGGGCGATCTTCCCGGGCTTTATCATCCGCGAGTGCAGCATTCGGCGCCGTGGTTTGAGATGTCGATGGGAGCCTTGCTACAGCCGACTGAGGGCTTTGTGAAGAAATTCATGGCGAAAAGCTCATTTAAGGGGAATCTCGCGGGCCTATTGTTCTCGCTCGTCGGACAGCATTATTATTTGACGCTACGTCATTCCGTCAAGAAAACCGGCCTAGAGCCGCAGATCCGGCAATACGCCGAAAAGAATCTAAAAGCCTGGAGCGAGAAGCAGGCCGAAGGAAGCATCCGAGCAAAGCTCTTCAAGCCGTTCAGACCGATCTTGGAACGCTGGGCGAAATGGCTAAACAAGAAAGCCGCAGATGCGAAGAACTGATGAACGGTGAGTGGTGAGTGGTGAATGGCTGAAAGTATATTGAGAGATAAATCCTTCTCGTTTGCCTTGCGAATTGTTAATCTGTTCAAACATTTGACCGGTGAACAAAGAGAGTATGTTTTGTCGAAGCAAGTTCTTCGATCTGGAACATCCATCGGTGCAAATGTCGAAGAGGCAAAGCACGGCCAATCCGTAGTCGATTTCATCCACAAACTGTCAATTGCTCAAAAGGAAACATCCGAAACAAACTATTGGATTCGACTGCTAAAGGAAAGTGAGTACCTGACTGATAAACTAGCAGATTCGCTTATTTCCGATTGTGACGAAATTCAAAGGATGCTGGCGGCATCTATCAAGACCTCGAAAGCAAATTTAGGGAAAGGGAAGGGCAATTGAGTCGATGAGTGAAGCGGGATGACCTTTTCTTCGAACTCATCACTCACAATTCACATCTCATATCTATTCTTATGAACTATTGGATGGTCAAACAAGAGCCCACGGCGTATTCGTGGGATGATTTTGTAAAAGAAGGCAAGACCGATTGGACCGGTGTGCGAAATTTCAAGGCGCGGCTTTTTCTTAAGGACATGAAAAAGGGCGACAAGGTTTATTTCTATCACTCGGTGGTTGGCAAAGAGATCGTAGGAATTGCGGAGGTGTCAAAAGAAGCTTTTCCCGATCCGACCGATACAGCTTGGCACGCGGTAGAACTAACGCCGAAAGAGGCCCTGAAAAAACCGGTTACGCTGGCGGCTATAAAGGAAAATTCTGTCCTCGCAAATATCTATCTCGTCCGCCAGCCACGTTTTTCGGTGATGCCGCTGACGAAGGATGAATTTCAGGAGATATTGAGCATGTCAAAATAGTCGGACCGCAGGCAGCTTGCCTGCGTGTATTTTTATGCTAAAACAAGCCGTCGAACATTATCACGAACTTTTGGGCGATTCTGATCTCGCCACAGCGTCACTTCAAATGCTGGATACGGAGCTCGATCGCTCGAAACTGATCTTTGGCGGTAGAAGATTGTCGCCGTATCTCAGGCCGCACTTTGTTACCTCGAAAGATTGGGCTCACATCACGACTACATGCGAAATAGTTTTTGGAGCCTTGCAGAAGGTGAAGGACGCTGCGGTCGCGGATGACGCTGTTCTCGACGAGCTCGGCGTGACTGAGATCGAACGGGAACTCGTTCGCATTGATCCAGGCTATTCTCATGTGTCTCCGACCTCGCGTTTGGATTCTTTCCTTACCGAAGACTCGTACAGCTACGTCGAATTGAACGGCGAAAGTCCCGCGGGCATCGCATTTGCCGATTCCGCAAGCGAGATTTTCCGGGCGTTGCCTGTGATGGAGAAATTTGCTGAGAGGTATCAGATCACCACGCTTGAAGGCCGCTCGAAGATGCTCGACGTTCTTCTTCGATGTTACGAAGAGTTCCTCGGACGTACGCCGGAACGAGCCCCGACGATCGCGATCGTCGATCTCAAAGACCTGCCGACGATCAAAGAATTTGAACTTTTCAAGGAGTATTTCGAATCAAACGGTTATCCCGCGATAATCTGCTCACCTGACGAACTCGCATTCACCGGCGACCGTCTCACACACAACGGTACGACAGTCGATATCGTTTACAAACGCTTGCTGGTTAATGAATACCTGCCGATCATGGAGCGAGATCACGCATTGCTCGACGCTTACCGCGCCGGAGCGGTTTGTATGGTCAATAGTTTCCGCGGGAAGCTGGTGCACAAGAAAGCAGTCTTCGCGGTGCTGACCAACGAGCGTTACAAGCATCTATTTAGTGAGGCTGAACTTTCGGCGATCATGAAGCATGTTCCATGGACACGCATGTTCCGCGAAGAGAGCACGGAAAATCACGGGGCCACCATCGATCTCGTCGAATGGACGCGGACAAATTCTCACAAGCTTGTCTTAAAACCCAATGACGACTATGGCGGTCACGGCATCCATATAGGATGGAATTCGACCGCTGCGGAATGGGATGAGGCGATCGCTCTTGCCTTGGAAGATGGCGATTATCTTATTCAGGAACGCGTAAAGACGGCAAAAGAATTTTTCCCGATGATCACTGACGACGAAGGGAATTGGGAGATGACCGAGCAGCTTGTCGATCTCGATCCGTTGCTCTTTCTCGGCAAAGTTGGCTCGGCGTTTACCCGCTTGTCGTCGACCGAGCTGGCAAATGTTTCCTCCGGCGGCGGAATGGTTCCGACTTTTATAATTGACGAGGCGTAAAGATGAGATTGTCGAAGATTACAATACTTTTTATTTTGATGGCGTCGGCGGCGTCGGTTTTTGGTCAATCGAAAGGTACAAGGGTTTTTCACTTATCCTCGCAGCCTGCCGCCGTGTCTATCGAGGCTCGAAGTTCGATCGCGTCGAAACGTGAAGCAGAGATCACATTCGATCAAGCAACCGCTGCTCGCGTTACTGCATTTAGCAGCATTGAGATCGAACTTTTTGACGGCAAGACCTTCACGGCAGAACGTAGCTCGACAGAAGTCCGTTCGCTCGACGACTCAACATGGCGTGGCAAGATCGATCCGAATGGAAAGATGCCCGGCGATGTTGTTCTGACTTTCCGCAATGGGCACGTTGCCGGATTGATCTATGCTCCGGGAGCCGTTTATGAGATCGTGCCCCGCGGCGACAAACACTTTCTTGTCGAATTGGATCAAGCATCTTTTCCCGAATGCGCCGGAGATGTAAAGGGCGAGCCGGCAAGCCGAATAACATCTCCGTCTGCCGGTGTCGATTCCGGCGACCGCGTCGATGTGCTTGTGCTTTATACCGCCGCGGTTCGAGATTCCCTGGGTGGCGAAGCTCAGGCTCAGACGGTTGCTCAGCAGGCGATCGATTCAACAAATACGGCATATATCAACAGCCGAATTCGCCAACGAGTTCGGCTCGTCGGAGCAGAACTTACTGCATTGAACGAAACCGGCGACTTTGGTACAGAACTTAGTAATTTAAGAGGAAATGCTGCGACCGCTACTCTTCGTAATAATCTCAACGCCGATCTCGTCGATATGCTGACAAATTCCACAGCAAATTGTGGGATCGGATATTTGATGGGCGGACAAGGCGGCAATCAAAATAACGGTTTCACAGTTACGGCTCGAACATGTGCGGTCGGCAATCTCAGCTTTGCTCACGAACTCGGCCATAATATGGGCAGTCAACACAATCCCGAGAATGGCTCTGGCCCGACGTTTCCTTATGGTTTCGGTCATTATGTTAACGGCAGCTATCGAACGGTCATGTCATACGTCGATCCGTGCACAAATGGCTGTACGCGTTTCCCTTACTTTTCAAATCCGAATGTAGTTTTCAATGGCGTCCCGACAGGGATTCCAAACGCGCGCGAAAATGCCCGCTCGATAGATAATACCGCCGATTGGATCGCGACCTATCGCTATAGCGGCGCAAGTGTCACACTGGGTTCGCTCAATGCCGGCGAGATCATTCGCCGTGTGGCGACGAACACCATAAATTGGACATCGGAGAACTTCACCGGCAATGTGCGGATCGAGCTCTCGCGAAACGGCACCGTGAATTGGGAAACGATCATCGCGGACACGCCGAACGATGGCTCGCAAACGATCAGCATCACCGGCCGGCCGACGAATCAGGCGAGAATTCGTATTGTTAGTCTCTCAAATCCAGCGATCAGTGATTCGAGCGTGATAAATTTCAAGGTCCAATAACATTGCACAGTTTACAATGGCAGATCCCATAAATAATTCGCGCCTGCGCGTTCTAACTGACGAATATCTCGCTCTCGCTGAAAAGCTTCGGCTCGGCGGCGGCGCCGATAAGATCGAGAAGATCCACAAACAGGGCAAGCTGACCGCTCGCGAACGTATAGAACTGTTGCTCGATAAGGATACTTTCTCTCAAGAGATCGGATTGCTTGTCGCGTATGACCAATACGACGGCACGGCTCCGGCGGCGGCGGTTGTGACGGTTGTGGGGAAGATTCAGGGCAGGGAATGCGTTGTTGTCGCTAATGACGCGACGATCAAGGCGGGTGCGTGGTATCCGGAAACTATCAAGAAGATCCTGCGGGCTCAGGAGATCGCGATGCGAAATCGTGTGCCGATCATTTATCTGGTTGACAGCGCGGGAGTTAACTTACCTTATCAAGGCGGCGTGTTTCCGGGACAGTACGGCGCGGCTCGCATCTTTTACTACAACTCGATCATGCGAAAATATCTGAAAGTTCCGCAGATCGCCGCTGTAATGGGAATGTGCGTCGCCGGCGGAGCCTATCTGCCCGCTCTGAGCGATGTAATTCTTATGGTCGAAGGCACCAGCTTTATGGGACTCGGCGGCGCGAATCTCGTAAAAGGTGCGACAGGCCAAACAATAGATAACGAATCTCTCGGCGGAGCCGCCACCCACAATTCCATCTCCGGCGTCGCTCATTACAAGACAAAAGACGACGCGGAATGCCTCGGGAAGATCAGAGATCTCGTTACGGAATTGCCGGAGAAAGAGACAACTCGCGTATCGGTGTCAGAACCGGGAGCGATAGCGACTGGGTTCCGCGAGCTTTACAACATTCTACCTGATGATCACCGTGCGCCTTATGACATGAAGGCGGTACTTGGCTGTATCCTTGATAAGAACCCAGTCGCTATCGCTCCCGGTTCTGACTTGGTACTTGATGAATTCCAGGCCGATTTCGCAAAAGAAATTATCTGCGGAACCGCGCGGATCGGCGGAATACTTGTCGGCGTAATTGCTAACTCAAGAGGAATGTCCAAAGGCAAACCCGGCAGTCCGCCGAGGTTTGGCGGCATTGTTTATACCGAATCCGCAGAGAAAACTGCGTATTTCATCGAAAATTGTAATCGCCATGCGACGCCGTTGCTGTTCGTACAGGATGTTTCCGGCTTTATGGTCGGGGCCGAGGCCGAGCACAGCGGCATTATTCGTGCCGGAGCCCGCTTTGTCGAAGCGATGGCGACTGCCGAGGTTCCCAAGATCGTCCTGACCATAAATCACGCCAGCGGCGCCGGATATTACGCGATGGCCGGGCAAGGTTTTGATCCCGATTTTATCTTCTCGCTTCCCACCGGAAGGATGGGCGTCATGGAAGGCGACTCCGCCGCCGTCGCGATCTACGGCACGCAAATCGAAAAACTAAAAAAAGAAGGCAAAGAGCCGCCGCCTCAGATGCTAGCCGAAATGCAAAACGTCCGCGAAACCTACGACCGCGAACTAGACGCCAAACACGCCGCCGCGAGAGGGTTGGTCGATGCAATTGTCACTCCTGAGTATCTCCGCGAGTCTTTGCTGCTGGCTTTGCAGACTTGCCTAAACACTAACACGCCGCATATTGGGGCATTTGTTCTTCCCAAACTGTAGGCGTCTGTTCCCGTATGAACATAACCACTCTATTAGAGAAAGGATATTTTCCGGAGGAATTACCGCCGCCGTTTCAGACAAACTCTTTTGCCACAAAACAACCTAATGTGTCCAGATCGTGGGTATCTTTAGAAGCGCGATTGAGGGCGATTCCCCCAACGGCTGGAAGTGCAACTGCAATTTCGATTCTTGAAAGGAAATTCAAAGAATCGGTAGCGGTACGTTACTCCGTTAGACGTTATGGATACCTTCGGAGAGAGATTTCAATTCCAAATCCCTTCCATCGGATGGGTCTCTCGATGGCAGTTGCTGACAATTGGTCAGAAATTGAGACAGTTTTTGCAAGATCAAAGATTAGCTCAAGCAGTCCATTCGAAAATCCATTGTCTGAACGAGCAGTCGATCGGAAATTGAGTTTTGGGTTATTTCTAGAAGCGTGTGTGATTGGCTCATTCAGTCGGAAATATGAACTTTCGACGGATTTGTCAAGATTCTATCCAACTCTATACACACATGCGATTCCTTGGGCAATTCATGGAAAGGCCTTCGCCAAGGCTAACATTAACGACCGGAACTTACTCGGAAATAAGCTTGATTTCTGTTTTCGGAACGGCAATTCACGCCAAACTTTTGGAATCCCTATCGGACCCGATACTTCACTCATCATTGCTGAGCTTGTCCTTTGTTCTCTTGACACTGAAATCCAAAAGATCCTGCGAAACCTCGATTGTATAGTTTATCGCTATATGGATGATTATCGAATATATGCGAAAAGCCGCGGAGCAGCGGAAAACGCCTTGAGACAAATTCAGAAGGTATTTGCGGAGTACGAATTGAGAATTAATGAGAACAAGACCGACATCGCCGAAATGCCATGTCCGTTCATTGAAGAATGGACAACTGAGCTTCGACGATTTGAGTTTTCGATCAATCGAACGGCGCACAAGCGGGCCCAGATTTCAAAGCAACGCAGAATTCTTCAGGATTTTGCTAGCGCAGTATTGAAATACACGGCAAAATATCCCGACAAATGGGTGCCGCGTTACGGAATAGAATATTTGCAGGATATCACCCTTTTTGATGAAAACTGGGACATCTATTCGGGACTGCTATACAAGCTTGCTTTGGTAGAGCCTAGCATCCTTCCCAGATTGGGGAAAATTCTCGTTTCAAATCGACGAAGGGTAAATAAGTCTTTGCTAAGGGACTTCTTGAATACCGTCGTTGAGGAAAACGTCTCTGCGGTGCATCATTTTGAAGTTGCGTGGTCTCTTTGGCTCTTTAGAGAGTTCGACATCAAAGTGAAGGATTCAATCGCCGAAGAAGTCTTTAACTCCTCGGATGTTATTTCAAAACTGATTGCCCTACATTTGAAGGCCATCGGTTTGATCAATCCGACTGTTTCTACAATCCAACTAGAAACCCAACTGACTCCTGATTCATTAATGACCGAATCCTGGCTTTTGACTTATGAGGCAATGAATAAAGGGTGGGTAGGTACCCCGCGCCGAAACCCGAACAATTTAAATGAATTTTTCAAAATACTTCGACGACAGAGAGTGTCTTTTTACGATGAAACAAGGCGTATTCAGCCTCGGTCGCTAAAGTTGCCAGCTAGTTCGCTTTTGGTGGTAGGCTCTAATTACTAAGCCTTGCATTATTCGGTATGACCAAACGTGGATCGTATGACCAAAATACCTTTTGTATGACCAAATGGATGCGAAATATGACCACTTTTAGCGGCCTTTAGGTCTAGGTCGTTTAAGTCAATTAAATAGACTATGGCGCTCAGAAATTGATTCACTGCCGACGAATCTCATGGAAATTCACCTTGACAAAGATGCAAGACTGTGCTATCTATAAGACGGTCTTGCATCTTTGACTCATGGCAGCGATCCTGGATAGAAAATTTGAAAAGTTCCTCGGCGGCCCGACGCAGCCGCCGGAGACGCGGGTTCATGTTTCGATGGACGGGCGGGGCGTAATCACTTTTAACGCGACGTGTTATAAACTGCTGGGCAAGCCGAAGGCGGTCTATCTGCATTTTAGCCGGGCGGGCGACATGATCGCGATCGAGCCGGTAGACAGCTTTCGCCTTCCGGCAGCTTTTCCGTTAAAGCCGAACGGCACCGCGTGGTATCTCAACTCGGCGCCATTTAGCCGTCACTTCGGCATATCACTGGACTCGACCCAACGCTTTATCTCGCCGGAATTTCGCGATGGAGCACTTCATCTGAAACTATCCGAGACTGTTACAATTCGGCGGAAGAGGCGGCCGCGGGCTTAGGCTGCGCTGCTTTTAGGGTGATTCGTAGTTCAGACGGAAACTGCCAGTTTGTTGGTTGTTACTTGGTTCTTGCGGCTTGGCCGTCTTGCAGTGCGGCGAAGCTGTGCTTCGCCGATAGGTTTCCTAAAATGTTCGCGGCTATGCCGCCGCTCTTGTGTTGCGACGAAGACGGCGGCGTAGCCGCGAAATCGTTTTCTACAACGCACGGAGAAGCATAGCTTCTCCGCACTGCGAAGCGGCAGAGCCGCGATTAGGAAGCGGGCTGTTCTAATTTCATAATCTCCGTTTTTGTCCAATCACAAATCGCTTTTCTCTCGCTTTCACTCAATACCGCATCTCGGTGTATCCAAAGATATGACGGCAATGGCATAGACGCGGATTCGACTTCTTCGCAGATCTCTTCGAGTTTTTTGATCTTTTTCTTTTGATCGAAGGTGTTGAATTTACTGAGATTCAATTTACGCTTACCTTCGTCGATGTGGCTCTTGAGGAACCAACCGGCAGGCTGGACGTTGGCATACCACGGATAAACCGTCTTGTTTGTGTGGCAATCGTTGCAGGAACGGCCCATTATCAACGCGACATCGGGCGGGACGGCAACGGCGGGTTCGAGAGTTTCGGTATCGACGATCGGTGGATTCGTCTTGTCGATCTGGAAGAATTGCAGGCCCATAAATGCGACCGCGAGAACGAGAACGATGATCTTGGGTGCTTTCTTGAGCATATTGTTGGTTAGACGATATTACTACAGATTTTCTTCCGCTCAGCGTTCCCGGCGATCTCTGCGTTAAAGATCGATTTAACGCGGAGACCGCAGAGACCGCAGAGATGAGCTAACCGCTTGATACCGGTTTAGCTTTGCCGTAAGTTATTCTTATGCTCCGGCCGACTGTGCTTGCAGTTCCATTTTTCGCTCTGATGATCGCGGGCGAAGCTCTGTGGTCGTATATGAAGGGAGCGACGCTCTATCGCGACCGGATCGATACCTGGAATAACATCTTTATCGGCTTTATGAGCCTCGTTTTCGGTGCGTTGACTGGCATCGGGATCTATTACATCTACGAATTTGCTTATTCGATAGCTCCATACAGATTTCCGGCAGACGCTTGGTGGACTTGGGTGGTGTTATTTTTTGTTGATGATCTGGCGTATTACATTTTTCATCGCGTCAGCCACGAGTCGCGGCTGTTTTGGAATTTTCATGTGGTTCATCACTCGAGCGAGGAATATAATCTGAGTGTCGCGGTTCGCCAGAGTTGGTTTAGCGGGATATTGCATTGGTTATTTTACGCACCGGTGATGCTGTTCGGGTTCGCTCCGTGGATGTTTGGCCTGATGCACGGATTGAATCTGATCTATCAGTTTTGGATCCACACAAAGCTGATCGACAAACTCGGACCGTTCGAATACATCTTTAATACACCGTCGCACCACCGCGTTCACCATGGCGTCAATGAACCGTACCTCGATAAGAATTACGCCGGCGTGCTGATCATTTGGGATCGGCTTTTCGGCTCATTTGTTGAGGAAACCGAGACGCCGCGATATGGCATTATAAAGCCGATCGAAAGCTACAACGCTCTTTGGATAAACACGCACGGTTGGGCCGAGATGTGGGCGGCGATGCGTGAGCGGACGGGACTTTGGAATAAGTTGCGATGCGTTTTTGCGTCGCCAAATATGGATCACCGTGGCGGTCGGATTGCCCGTAACGATGGCTCGCTAGTATAATCGAACACAATGAATGAAAGAAAAATACGTGTGCTGGTCGCCAAGCCCGGCCTCGACGGCCATGACCGCGGTGCGAAGATCATTGCCCGCGCTTTGCGAGATGCCGGGATGGAAGTGATCTACACGGGTTTGCGTCAAACACCGGAGATGATCGCTTCGGCGGCTTTGCAGGAAGATGTTGATGCTGTCGGAATCTCTATTTTGAGCGGTGCTCACAATACTCTCTGTCCGAGAATCGTAAATTTGCTAAAGGAAAATGGCATGGACGATACTTTGGTGCTCGTCGGTGGCATTGTTCCGCAAGAGGATATAACAACATTGAAATCAATCGGCGTTTCGGAAGTGTTCCTACCGGGTACCTCAACCGAGGACATAGTTACGTTCATTCGGCAAAATGTCCGAGCTCAATGAATGTGCGCCACAATACATACAACGCCCCCTGTGGATGCGATACTTTAGAGCGTAATAGTATTTAGGCTAAAGAAAAAGGGGATAATTTCAATGAAAAAGATCAATTCGATATTCATAATGTTTGTACTGGTTCTGACGATAATGTTTGTTGGGGCTTCGTCGGTTAGTGCTCAGGATTCAATACTGGGTAAAGCGGGCGACAAGGTCACGAGTACAAGTAAGAGCGTTTATGGCCGGGGAAAGCGTGTCGGCCATACCGTAGGCAGTAAAACCTGGAACGGCTCAAAATGGGTCGCCAGCAAATCGTGGACAGGTGGCAAATGGGTTGCGGTAAAAACCGTTAACGGGATGAAATGGGTTTACCGCAAAGGCAAAGGCGTAGTGGTCGGAAATCCACGACGTCCGTAAAATCACCATCATCAAGTAAATAATTAATTGGGCGGTCTCAGGATATTGGTCCTGTTGACCGCCCAATTTACTTTTGGTCTACTTATCTCTTAACCATATGAAAGAAAAGGTAAGAATCGCAGGCGGACAGGGTTTTTGGGGCGATCTGTTGTCGGCTCCGGTCGATCAGGTGCGAAATGGCCCGATCGACTATCTAATGCTCGACTATCTGGCAGAGGTCACGATGTCGATCCTGCAAAAACAGCGAAATCGTGATCCCGAAGCCGGATACGCACGCGATTTTGTCTCGCTGATGCGCGAGATCTTGCCGGATTGTGTAGAGAAAAATATCAAAGTCCTGTCCAATGCCGGCGGCGTAAACGTTCTCGGCTGCGCATCCGCGATCCGCGATGCCGCCCGCGAACTCGGCCTGCAGGGAAAGGTAAAGATCGGTGTCGTGACCGGCGATGACGTACTCGATCAGCTCGATACGTTTCTCTTGAGCGGCGTCGAGATCAACAGCATGGACGACGGCACGCCGCTGTCGGCGATTCGTGACAAGGTCCAGTCCGCAAATGTTTATCTCGGAGCGTCGGCACTCGTCGAGGCTTTGGGAAAAGGGGCGAATGTTATTGTCGGCGGACGGCTAACGGATACAGGTTTGACGCTCGCTCCGCTGATGCACGAATTTGGATGGAGTTTTGACGATTGGGACAAAGTCTCAGCCGGAACGATCGCCGGCCATATTATCGAATGCGGTGCTCAGTCGAGCGGCGGGAATTGCCAGTACGATTGGCAATCGATCCCCGATATGGCGAATATCGGGTTCCCGATCATCGAGGCATCGCCAAACGGGGAATTCGTCGTCACCAAACACGACGGCACAGGCGGCCGCGTCAATATCCAATCCGTCAAAGAACAGCTCCTCTACGAAATGGGCGATCCGCACGAATACATCACGCCCGACGTAGTCGCCGATTTTGCGTCGATACAACTCGCCGACGGCGGCGAGAACCGCGTCAAAGTCTTCGGCATCACCGGCCATCCGAAAACCGATTTTTACAAAGTCTCCATCGCCTACTCCGACGGCTACAAATCCGTCGGCACCCTAGTCTATTCCTGGCCAGACGCCTACGAAAAAGCCCAAGCAGCCGACAAAATACTCCGCGAACGCCTCGACCGCCTCGGCCTAAAATTCGACCTGATCCTAACC
>JANPDK010000065.1:0-12469 GCA_031431415.1 Acidobacteriota bacterium
TATTATTTCCTGTCTTTTCATCGCCGCCTCCACTGCGGCCCCGGTGTAGAGTTTCATATATCATCATTCTCTACCCTCGCCGCCCGCTTAGCGGACATATCACCTGCTATCTCAACCGGACATATGATGTGCTACCTACAGTTAACACCAAAAACTTGGTTTGCCAACCGAAAGGGCATATAATTGTCAAGAACTCGGATGCAGGCCAAAACCCTAACAAAAGTTCTATTATTTTTCGCATTCTTCGCGTGTTTCGCGGGCGAAATAAACGCGCAGGATTTTTTGCCTGAGTTGGTCAAGCGAATTAAGCCTTCAGCAGTGGCGATCGAGACTTTTGATTCGAAGGACAATACTTTGGCTCGCGGGAGTGGTTTTTTCATCGCTCCGGATCGGGTTATTACAAATCGCCACGTTATCGAGCGTTCGTCGCGGGTCGAGATACATCTGATGGACGGGAAGAAGTTTCCCGTAAAAGGCGTGCTCGCGGTCGATGGTGAGGGCGATCTGGCCTTACTTCTGGTCGATGTGCCGAAAGGTTTAGCGGTGCCGTTGCCGATCGTTAGGGCAGTGCCGCAGGAGGGCGAGTCGATCGTTGTTGTCGGCAATCCTTACGGTCTTGAAGGTTCGGTTTCTAATGGCATTGTTTCGGCGGTTCGCGAGATCGCTGGTTACGGCAAGATCATCCAGATCACGGCTTCGATCTCACCCGGCTCGTCCGGCTCGCCGGTCGTGAATATGGCCGGGCAGGTGATCGGCGTCGCGACTCTACAGGCGGCTGAGGGGCAGAATCTGAATTTCGCCGTTCCGTCGGAACGCATCACGCAGCTAAAGATCAGCGAGGTTCAGACATTCGCGTCTTTGGCGTCTGAGACGCAGAAGAACAAGCGTTCGGCGGCCGAGCGGCTGTATGCTCAGGGGGTGGCTCAACTTTCGCGGGATGACTACGCTCGTGCAGTTCCGTACTTTGAAAAAGCGGCCGAGACCGATCCGAATTACGCCGAGGCGTGGTATCAGGCCGGTTATTGCTACGGCGTCTTGAATAAGCACAACGATGCTCTGCGTGCGTCGAAGCAAGCCGCGAAACTGCGGCCTGAGTGGGCACCGGCATTTGTCAATATCGGCGCATCTAGCTATGCGCTCGGCCAATATAAAGAAGCCGTCGATGCCTACCGGCAGGCGATCAAACTCGATGACGATGCGGAAACGCAGTATTCGCTCGGCCTCTCGTACAACAAACTCAGCCGCACGGACGAGGAGATCCTCGCCTACCGCCGTGCCGTTACGATGAAGCCCGATCATGCCAACGCGATCGAAAAGCTTGGCCTTGCACTCTTCAAAAATCGCCGCTTCGCCGAATCGGCCATTTATTTCGAACAGCTAAAAACCTACAAACCCGACGCCAAAACATACAACTACATTGGCGAAAGTTACTTCGAACTGGGCAAGACCGACGAAAGTATCGAGGCATTCAACAACGCCGTCAGCTACAATCCCGACCTCGAAAAAGCCCGCTACAACCTCGGTCGTGCCTACCTAAAACAAGGCAACCGCGAAATGGCTCAGGTACATTACGAGATACTCAAGAATTCGCGATCTGACTGGGCGGATCGGTTGTTTGTTTTGCTAAATCCTTAATAGACGGTAACAGACGGATCATTCACCGTGGCGGCCGCTCCGTTCCTGTCCGCGCCGCGTATCACACCAGTTTCATCGAGATAATAGGACATTCTCCCGCTCTGACCGTAAAAGCGCGGCTGAGAGCCGATGCGGAAGTACCCAAAAGACGGTGGAACGGGATCGACAACATACCATTGGAAGAGAAAACCGCGGTCCTGTCCGCTCGCAATTCGGGCATCTAAATAACCATAGTTGGATAATGTCGGAAGACTCGCGTAGCGAAAGTTCGCCGCAAAATATCGCCTCTCGGCATTTCGCATACGTAAAAGGCTATAGATCGTGCATCTTTCATTATCGGATATCGAGCCGGTAGAGCAATCGCCTACGATTGGATCGTTTTTCGTCGCCGGGGCACCATTGTTGTCGGCTCCGTGAATCTCGCCAAGTATGTCGACATAAAAAGATGTCTTGCCGGTCTTGCCATAGCGAGTCGGAACGGCGCTGACCGTGAAACCAGACCTGTTCCCATCCGTGCTTGGCTGGGCTGTAACTGTAAACGAATAGAAGTGTTTATTTCCGGTTGCCAGAACAGGGTCGATCAAACCCGCTTGTCCTAAGATCTCCAGTGAAGTGAATTCGTCGTTCCCCAGATTTGCAGAATACGCCATTTCCGCGCCATGAAGTATCCTCACGTTCCGGAGCGCGAACGCCTCGTAGACAGCTCTTGGATAACCGTTTGTGACCGCCGCGAGGCCCGTGACGATAAGAAATAGAACCGTTAACTCAAAAATGAGAAATTTGAATCTCATAAATTCACTGATTAACCGATTAGTGTGGCGGGGCACACACCCGCGCGCTAATGAAGTTTAGCAATGAACAACAATAATTATCAATCTTTATTTGCTATAGCATTTACTGCTTTCCCGCCTTTTCCACGACCAAAGCACTCCAAAAGCTATCTTGTATCGGCTTTTCCAAAAACAGACTTGTGTGCAGGCCGCAGGCGAAGAATGATGAGGCGAGCGGGATCTTGATCATTTCGGGTCCGCCTTTTGCGAGTTCTGTCTCGGAGAGGAGCGAGCGTTTTGTGACGCGGCCGTCGCCGGGGGTGAACATAGCGGCTTTTACTTCGTCCTTCTTTATCTGTCTGCCGTCGGTGGTCTTGATGTCTTTGGCATCTACGAGCGTCGTCCAGATGCCTTTTTTGTCGTCGCGAATGAGGACAGCGGCGTCGAGCGTGGGGGAGCAATTGCCGCCGTAGGCGAAGAGGCGAACCGGTGCTGTTTTACTCGTCGCATTGAGCGCTAAATGAAAACGTCTTGCCCGGTCGAGTGCCGCGACGAAATACGCCCGTACTTGTGCGTATGTGGTGCGTGCTAATATCCGGTCGTCCATATTCGCGTTCTTATCCGGCCTGGCTGGCTTTATTTCTTTATTGCTCAGAGCGAGGCGTTCGGCGTCTCTGAGTTTGCTGAGGAATTTTGGGTCAGCGATGGCTCCCCAACTGTATTTGATCCAGGTCTCAACATCATAAATATCGACCTTCAATGGCTGCAGATTCTCGTCGAGAAAGCGTGCCGAGTTCTGATGCGGTATGAGCTGAAAGACCGATGGATTCGTCATCACGTCCTCGGGCCGCGGATCATCGATGAAGGGAAGGTCACGATTCGCAACGATCGGATAGCCATTGAGCAAGGTGTCAAAAGCGCTAAACGCACCTTCGTTCGGCGTGCCAAACATCATCAGTTTCTCGATATGCGCCGCACCGGCCCAAGTTGGCACAGGCGAGCCGCTACGCGACAGATCGGCCGACCCGTACATCGCGGCATAACGTGCGACGAGGCCGCCCATTGAATGGGCGAGGATATCGAATTTCAGCTTTGGCGATCTCAGACGGCGTTTTGCTGCGGTCATTTTCTGCATCAGTAGCTGTGCCGATTCGACATTGTCGCGCCGCCAGTCGTATGGGAACACATAGAAGACATCGGACGCCTTCGGATCGTCCCAGGTCGCCTCAGTATAGCCACGTTCCTTAAGAGCATCGAGTAACGTCTGATAGACCTGCACGTCAGGCAACACGGGAAGCTCGACAGTGCGGATAATGTCCTTGGCCACGAGGCTGTCGCGATTTCTACTCAGCACCGGCGAGGTCATAGGCAGCCTCAGATCGTCATCCTTATCGCGTCTGATATTGAACCAAACCGACTTTCCGGTGGCGGGATTGACGAGCTGTGAACCGCTGATTCCCGGGATAATAATGATCGGCGGCTTGCCCGTTGACTGGGCTGCTGTTTGAGCATGGACACTCCCAATCGCGAACAAAAGCGCCATCGAGATCAGTGTAAGTCGTTTAGGTATATGCATTAGGAATGTTTTCATGTCGCAGCCTATCTATCTCTTTAAGGAGCCTAGCACAGTTCGACGAAAGATACTGTTACTCGCCATACACTCACTTTGAATGCATTTATCCGCTCAAAGCGGTAAAATCAAATAAATATGGAGCTTACCGTCGCGATCACCGGTGCGTCAGGCACGATCTACGCACATCGGACGCTGCAGTTGCTGGCGGCCAGCGGTGTGGTTGAGACGGTGAATCTCATTATGTCCGGCACTGCCGCGACCGTCGCCCAGGTAGAGATGGGCATCAATCTCAAGGACACCGATACCACAAAGATTAACGAATGGCTCGGCCTCGAAGCCGACAGCAAACTTATTCGCTACTGGCGGCTCGATAATTTTGCAGCCAAACCCTCGTCGGGCTCGAACAAGCAGGCAGGGATGATAATCGTGCCGTGTTCGATGGGCACGTTGGGAGCGATAGCGAGCGGTGCCGGGACGAACTTGATTCATCGCGCCGCCGACGTTTGCCTTAAAGAAGGCCGCAAACTTCTGCTCGTCCCGCGTGAGACGCCGTATAACGCTATTCATCTCGAAAACATGCTGCGCCTCACGCACGCGGGAGCCCGAATATTGCCCGCGAGCCCTGGGTTTTATCACCGGCCAAAGACTATTGACGATCTGGTCGAGCACCTTTGTTTTCGAATATTGGATCAGTTTGATATACCGCACTCGAAGAAGTCGCAGTGGACGGGAAATGAGGTGCCTTAAGTTCAGAGTGCAAGCTTCAGCTTGTTCTTACACGTTATGATGTACTACTGGAGAACCTTATCCGACGCACAACGTGAGAAGGTTTTGAAACAACGGATCATCCGAGGTCTGCCCTGGCATCGTCCGCCGCATCTTACGTTCGAAGGCAGCCAGTGTTACATCATTACGGCCGCGTGTTTCGAACATGCTCATATAATCGGGAATACGCCTGAGCGGATGGAGGCGTTTCAACAGGCTTTGATCGAAACCTGTAACGCCTCCGCAGCAAGGCTCCGTGCATGGTGCATCTTGCCTAACCATTATCACATTCTTGCTCAAACCGAGTTGATCGGCGCCTTGCGAAAAAGCATCGGCCAACTGCACGGCAGAACCGCAAGGCAGTGGAACCTGGAAGATCAAACCGTAGGCAGAAAGGTCTGGTACAACCATTTCGACCGCGAAATGAAATCCGATCGACATTACTGGGCGAGCTTGAACTACGTTCATAACAACGCCGTCCACCATGGCTATGTCGATAAATGGTTAGACTGGCCGTTTTCGAGTGTTCACGAGTTTCTTGAAGATGTGGGGCATGAGGAAGCCGCAAGGATTTGGCGGGAGTATCCGATTCTGGATTACGGTAAGCTTTGGGATATTTATTAGTAGCGTTCAGAGTGCAAGCTTTAGCTTGTTTCTTCTCTAACAAAAACAAGCTAAAGCTTGCACTTTGAACTTTAGGAACAAGCTAAAGCTTGCACTCTGAACTTTATGGAATCCGTCGAGCGTTTCTCCAATCGCGTAGCCAATTACGTCAAATATCGGCCGCATTATCCGCGTGAGATCATTGCGTTTCTTGAGGCGAAGTGTGGGCTGACGCATGAGACTGTCATTGCCGATGTCGGGTGCGGGACGGGCATTTCGACGGCGTTGTTTCTTGAGAACTGCAACAAAGTCTACGGCGTCGAGCCTAACGAAGCGATGCGCGACGCGGCAGTTGAGTTTCTCAAAGACTTTCCCGATTTCATGCCTGTCGATGGCACGTCCACCGCGACCACGCTCGAAGATAACTCGGTTGACATGATCGTCGCGGCCCAGGCGTTTCATTGGTTCGACGCTGAGGCGACGCGGCCTGAGTTCAAGCGAATACTGAAACCCGACAGTTACACCGTCCTCATCTGGAATGAACGCCAGCTCGACACGACGCCGTTTCATATCGCGTATGAGGCATTTCTGCTCAAGTATGCGAAAGATTATCAAACAGTGCGCCATGAGAATATCGCCGCCAGCGAGATCGCCAATTTTTACGGGCACGACTACGGCTCCAAAACCTTTGCCAATCATCAGGACTTCGATTTCGAAGGCCTCAAGGGCCGGATGCTGTCCGCGTCGTATATGCCGAGCGAAGATCATCCGACCTACGACGAAATGATCGCCGAACTGCAAGCCATATTTGCCAAACACGCCCAAAACGGTAAAATAAGAGTTTTGTACGACACCAATTTGTATTTCTCCCTCTTGTAGATATGGCAGTAAAGACTGAAACAATTCCCGGAATTCGCACCATCACCGTTGCACACTCGCCCGATTCGGACGACGCGTTCATGTTCTATGGACTCGCGACCAACAAGCTCGAGACCGACGGCCTGAAGTTCGAACACACGCTTAAGGACATTCAATCGCTCAACGAAGATGCCAAGAAAGGCGTCTTTGATGTGACGGCGATCTCGTTTCACGCTTATGCGTATGTGGCCGATAAATATGCGCTGCTGCCGCATGGTGCGAGCATCGGCGACAAATATGGGCCGATCCTGGTCTCGAATGAACCACGCGAAGCAAGCGAGATCGGCGAGATGAAGATCGCGATCCCCGGCGAGCTGACCAGTGCGTATCTTGCCCTCAGGATCTACAACAAAGATTTTCAGCATATCGTCGTTCCATTCGACGAGATCATCGACACGGTCAAGGCCGGTAAGGCCGACGCCGGTTTGCTCATCCACGAGGGACAGCTTTTCTACAATCAGATGGGCCTGCACAAGGTGCTCGATCTCGGCGAATGGTGGTTTGAGAAAACCGGGCTGCCGCTGCCGATGGGCGGTAATGTCATCCGCCGCGATCTGGGGTCCGAACTGATCGGGCAGGTCTCAAAACATCTCCACGCCTCGATCGTCTATTCGATGGACAATCGCGAAGACGCTCTCGCCTACGCGATGCAGTTTGCTCGCGATATGGAGCCCGCACTGGCCGACCGCTTTGTCGCGATGTGGGTCAATGACCTCACGCTCGACTACGGCGACCGCGGCCGCGAAGCCGTAAAACTCCTCCTCAACGAAGGCCACAAGGCCGGCATCATTCCGCATAAGGTCAAGATCGACTTTGTTGGCTAGGACTGACTAATGCACAGTGCAGAATGCACAATGCACAATGCAATTCGGCTAGGACAAAATGCACAGTGCAGAATGCACAATGCACAATGAGGAATCAGATCCTTCCATTCTGCATTGTGCATTGTGCATTCTGCATTCTGCATTGGCTCCACTGTTTTTCCCTTGACTTCGCCCACCATTTCTTTGATAATCCAATCAATTCAGTAGAAAAAGCAGTTTTTCGTTTCCAAGGCCGCCCCTCTATGCTCTGACCGATCAGGCGCGAGGCCTTTGTTGCAAGGACGCACTAAAACTATTCAGGAAGTAACCCCAAAATATATGTTAAACCGCACCCGCTCGATCCGTTTCATCGCGCTCTTCACCATCATCGCCCTCGCAACCGTCGCCATCACCGCCAACTGGGGCAGCGGCTATAGCTTTGGCTTGTCAGCGGAAACGGCGACGGTCGTGTCACCAGAAGGCACCTCCGCTCTTACGGTGTCGGACGGTGATGCCCCGATGGCCACGGTAACCTCCGTGCAGACTGGTCCATGGGAGGATCCTGCGACCTGGGGAGGCGCGGTGCCAGTATGCGGTGACACTGCGGTGATTGCCAGCGGCCATACCGTGACCGTAAATGCAGGGGCAGCGAATTCAGGGCCTGTTACCGTCAACGTCGGTGGGACGTTGGTCGTCTCAGGCAATACGCTCACAGTCGGCTGTACGCTTAATAACACTCCTCTGACAATCAGCGGAACGTTTACCGTTTCAGGCGGTACCGCCAACGTCAATGGAAATGTAGTGCTCAACTCTGGGGGCCAACTTAATCAAAGCGGCGGCGATATCAACGTAGATGGCAATAATGCAGGAGTGATAGCTAATAGCGTCGCATCGGGGACACCAATTGTAGGCATCACGACAACCAGTCTTACTTCGGTGGCGATGACGGGTGGCACGTTCACGATTGTCGATCCTCATGCTGCTACAACTGCTAGCAATGTTTTTTCCTTCAGCGGATCCCTTACGGGGCAAACTGCCGCTACAACTGCTCATACATTTCGGTTTGGCGATGGCACCTCCACGGATGCGGGAGGAAACGCAGTCGGCTTCCAATACGCGCCTTTTGTAAGCACTACCGGTTTTAAGTTTGGCAACGTAGTATTCAACGGTCCAACCGGGACAAACCGTATTTTCACTTTGGGTACGAGCTTTAATCCTTTGGTCGTTGGTGGTGACTTGACCATCAACAGTGGAGCGGACCTGAGGCATACGGGAACCAGTGCGAGCTCGGGGATGGTTGCGGTTCAAGGCAATATGACAGTGAATTCAGGTGGATCGTTTACCGGATCGGGGGCTGGTGGTGTCTTTTTCGCGATTCCGACTTATACGAGTTCTACAACGATATCGATGACGGCGAATACTGCTGCTCAGACCGTTGGAGGTTCTGGAACGTATAGAAACTTGACCGCCTCGCCAACAGCTAACTTCACAAACGTCACGGTAAACACATCGAATGCGACCGGGGTAACCTTTAATTCCCTGAGTGCTATTGCCGGACAACCAGCAAGTTCATCTTCGGTTTCAGGCACGCTTACATTCACAGCCGGCCGGATCACCACCGGAGCCGGGAACGCGATGGTCTTGGGAACCAGTGTTCCCGCCGCGGGAACTTTGACCGTAACGGCCGGTGGATTCGCCGCCGGAAGCACCTATGGGCGGTGGTCAACCGCCGCCGGCACGGGGACGACCATCACGGCAGGAACAGACCCGACCACAACGACGAGCCGATTTCCATTTTTGAGTGCCGGCGGCAATAACCGTTCGGCGTGGCTGCAGCGGACAACGCCTACGGTAGCCGGTATTCACGCCGTTACGTACACTGACGCCGTCACCACCTCTGCAGTTTCAATTGTCGATGGGGCGTATACTGTTCAAACCCGATATGACGGCAATTGGGCATTTTCGAATCTTGGAACTTCACCTGTAGCGGCCACTTATACTGTCGCAATCGTCGCTCCGGGTGCCTATCCGGCTCTAAACGGTAACGGTCGTATCTTGTTGGCTGCTGCGCCGGCGGGCGGCACTCACCAGGCCGGCACGACTACGCCCGGAAATCAGCGCACAGGGATGACCCTCGCCCAGTTAAACGCTGGCCTCTACATTGGGGCCAACAATGCGGATATAACGCCGTTTAACGTAGCCAGTACAAATCCGGCAGACGCTGCGATAGCTATCGCTACAAACAGCGCGGTCGCCGTCACGTTTAATCAGGCCGCCAATCCGGCAACGATCACGACGCAGGCTGCAAACGGCGCCTGTTCCGGTACGCTTCAGTTGTCGAGCGATAACTTTGCTTCATGTATTGGCCTCGGATCGCCTGTCGCAAGCGGCGGAAATACCATATTCACATCGACGCCGACCGCGGCGTTATCAAACTCTACTACGTACAAGATACGCGTAACGACAGGAGCGCTGAGTGCAGGCGGATCGCCGCTCGCTGCTCAGTTTACGCAGGTAACCGGATTTACAACAGCGGCGGCGCCATTCAACGGTTCGTACGATGTCGGATCGGGCCAGACATACACCTCGTTGACACGAAACGAGGCGGGTGGTCTATTCAACGCGATCAATGGGGCAGGAGTGAGCGGCAATGTGATCATAAATCTCACGTCCGACCTTACGAATGAGGACGGTGCCGTCTCGCTCAATCAATGGGCAGGGGTTTCAACCTTGAACTTCCAGGCCTCCGGCGGACAGCGCCTGATCGAGGGAAGCAATACAACGGCCCTTATTAATCTCAATGGAGCGGATGGTGTGACATTCAGCGGAAACTCATTTGGCCCATACGGGATCAAGATCCGCAACACTAGCGCGACGACCGGTGCCGTGGTCAGGATGACCAATGACGCATCGACTAATAGCATCGTTAACTGTCAGATCGAAGGCGGCAATACGAGCACGTCGAGCGGTCTTATCTTCGTCAGCACCGGCACGACGACCGGAAATGACAGTAACGTGATCAACGACAACTTGATCCGCGACCGCAGCGATGTCGGCGGCGTGCCTGCTAATTTGATCTATTCGGCTGGCACATCGGCCGCAGTAGCCAATTCAGGAAACTTTGTCGCTTTCAATACCTTGAAAAACTTTACGACCAGCGCCGTACAAACAACGTCGACCGGCAACGAGAACTGGACGATAAATCAGAATACGATATTTGAAGAGGCAGCAAGAACGACCTCGCTAACAGGCATCAACTTCAATTCGCTTGGTACGAACCTGATCTCACGGAACATTATCCACGACCTCAATATCGTGACCCCGGCGACCTCGATAACGGGCATGAATCTTGGCTCTGTACTGGCAACGACCGTTTCGGCGAATCGTATCTATTCGATCGAGAACACAAGCGTCTCCTCGGGAACGTTGACAGGAATTAACTATGCCGGAAGTTCGGCATTGGCAACGTCCGTGACTTTGTCTAATAATTTTGTTTCGATCGTGCCTGGTTTTGGCAACCCGCAGACGATCTATGGCATACGCGACTTCGCGTTTAGCGGCAATACGATAAACGCATACTTTAATACCGTACTCGTAGGCGGAACTGCGACAGGTTCGACGACGTGGGCGTATAACCGAGGCGGTGGCACCCCGACGAATTCGACGCTGCTCGACAATATTTTCTTTAACAACCGCACGGGCGGCGCGGTCAACCATTTTGCGGCGGGCGACGATTCAGCGAATACCGGAACATGGACTTCGAATTACAACGTTTTTGTCGGGACGGGAACGACGGCCGCGAACTTTATGGATTACGGCACGACTTCGAGCGGAACGCCGGTTTCACAGGCTACATGGCAAGCCGGACCACCGGCACGCGATGCCAATTCGCTGTTCAGCAATCCGGGCGTCGGAAATTACTCGGTTGCCGCCATGTTTGTCTCCGCCGACGACCTGCACTCGCTTCCAACGAGTCCTGCGTTATCGACAGGTAATGCGACCGGAACAAGCGTAAGCATTGACATCGACAACGATCCGCGTCCGGTGGCAAATCCCGACGTTGGAGCGGACGAATTGGTACAGGCGGTCGCGGGTGTGATCCCGGCCGGGTTCTATTACAACGTTTCGACGGTTGGCGGTGACACGCTGGGTGGCAACGTCACGGCTTCGAACAATATTTATCTGAACGGCATCGTGGACGCGCTTGGATTTACTTTGTCGATCAACTGCACTGGCGTAGTCTCGGGCGCGAGCCCGTCAAGCTACGTGGTCGGCAATTTCCAGAAGCAGTTCTGCGGTGCGGGCGTCAAGGGATTTGAGGTCGGTACCGCGAATGGGTATTCGCCGGTGTCGGTCAATGTGACGGCGGGAACCTTCCCGGCGACGATCACGGTCAAGGCCCAGCAAGGCCCGCAGCCTAATATTCCAAATCCAACGCAGGCTCTGCAAAGATACTGGACGATGTCCGGCTCGGCTGGCCTCACGGCAAATCTGACCTTTAACTACAACGATCCGCTCGATATACCCGGAACAGCGAATGAGAATCTGTTCGTAATCCAGAAATGGAACGGCGTCACGATGACGCAGCCTCCGGGAACTGTCAGCCCCGCAACTAACGAATTTACCGCCACGGGCGTTACTTCGTTCTCTGATTGGACAGTAGCCCAACCGGCTGACACCACACCGCCAACGGTTACAAGCGTTTCACCCTTAAATGGTGCGACGGGTGTTTCGATCAATACGACCGTGACGCTCAATTTCAGCGAGAACGTAAATATCGGTGCGGGCGGCATCACGCTCAATTGCGGCGGTGCGATCACGTTTACGCCGGTATCGGCAAGCAACGTAAATACAATAACCATCACGCCGACGGCTCCGCTGCCAAACAGCACATTGTGTACCGTGACGGGCGTGGCGACAAATATCGCTGACATCGCCACCAACAACATGGCGGCCAACTTCGTCTCGACCTTTACGACCGTGGCGGCGGCGGCGCTACCCGACCTGACCATCACGAAGACGCACACGGGCAACTTTACACAAGGCTCGACGGGCAACATCTATACGGTAGTGGTGACCAACTCCGGCGCGGGCGACAAGGATGCCGGCCAGTCGGTATCGGTGACGGACATCCCGCCATCGGGCCTGACGGTAACGGCTATGAGCGGAACGGGATGGACATGCACCACGCTGCCCACATGTACACGAAATGATGTGCTGACACCGGGCAACAACTATCCGGCGCTCACGGTAACGGTCAGCGTAACACCTAGCGCCACCTCTCCGCAGGTGAACTCGATCACCGTCACCACAGCCCAGCCGGAGAGCAACAACGCCAACAACACAGCCACTGATTCGACGATCATCACGCAACCCGACCTGACGATCACAAAGACGCACAC
>JANPDK010000066.1:0-13448 GCA_031431415.1 Acidobacteriota bacterium
GCTGAATCCCGATAACTCAATTCCGGTCGTATCGGTTGCGGTTTACTATAACGTCGGCTCTCGCAACGAGCGTGAGGGACGCACGGGCTTTGCGCATTTATTTGAGCACATGATGTTCCAGGGCTCGGAGAACGTGGCGAAGGCCGGGCATTTTCAGCATATTATGAAGGCCGGCGGCACGATGAACGGCACTACGTCGAGCGAGCGGACGAATTATTACGAAACGCTGCCGGCGGATCAATTGCCGCTTGGTCTGTGGCTCGAGTCGGACAGAATGCGTTCGCTGGCGGTGACACAGGAGAATCTCGACAACCAACGCGAGGCCGTCAAAGAAGAGAAGCGTTTGCGGTACGACAACCAGCCGTACGGGCAGATATTCGATCTGATCAACGAGATGATCTACAAGAATTTTGCCAATTCGCACTCGACGATCGGCTCGATGGACCATCTCGACGCCGCCTCTGTCGAAGACGTTCAGGAGTTTTTCCGTGTCTATTACGCTCCGAATAATGCGGTTCTTGTGCTGTCGGGAGCATTTGAGAAGGACGAAGCGAAACAGTTGATCGAGACGTATTTTGGCGATATCGAGTCGCAGCCTTTGCCGCCGGAGTTGGACGTGACAGAGCCAACCGAGGTCGCAGCAAATTATCGCGAATGGGAAGATCCGCTCGCGCCATTTCCAGCGTTTTTGATCGGTTGGAAGATACCAAAACGGCGTTCGCCGGATTTCAATGCCTTGTACTTGGCGGGGAAAGTTTTGTACGACGGCGACAGTTCGCGGCTTTATCAGAAATTGGTCAAGGGCGAGGAATCCGTGATCCAACTCTTCGGATTCACCGACGAACGCCGCGGCCCATCGAGCATTTTTGTCGGAGCGATCCCAAAACCGGACAAAGACCTCAGCAAGATCCGCGAGACAATAATGAACGAGATTCGAGACCTCGCCGCCCACGGCCCGACCGCCGAGGAGATGGAAAAGATCGAGAATCAGCTCATCAACGATTCCGTCCGAATGCGCCAGTCGTCAATGGCACGTGCTCAGGCGATCTCGGAATATGCTCTGTACGATGGCGACCCGAAATTGATAAACACAGATCTTGAAGAATTGCTTTCGGTAACCGCCGAACAGATCCGCCACGCCGTTGGTGTGTATCTGAACACTGAAAACCGCTCTTTGTTGGATGTGATCCCTGCGGGAAAAGGCTGAAGAAGAAGGGGAGTAGAGGAATGGGGGAGAAAGGGAGACGAAGAGCTTCCGGCGATCTGACTCCTCCACTCCCTTTCTCCTCAACTCCTCTACTACAACGTTATGACTCCAGAACTAAGAAAGAATCCGCCCCAACCGCTTGCTCCGGTCTCGTTTGAGATACCGCGGCCCTACGAGACAAAGCTCTCGAACGGGCTGCGTGTAATTATTTTCGAGAATGACCGTCTGCCGCTCGTGAGCTATCGGCTTGCGTTCGATCGGGGTGACATTAACGACCCAGCCGGTTGGACGGGGCTTACGTCGGCTGTGACGTCGATGATGACCGAGGGAACTGAGAACTACACGAGCCTACAGTTTGCCGAAAAGATCGAGCGGCTCGGGGCTGGTATCGGAGCGAGTTCGTCGGATGATTTCACTATCGTCTCGGCTTCGTCGCTCTCGCTGTATAGCTCTGAGATCCTCGGGATGTTGGCCGAGGTCGTGCTGCGGCCAGCGTTTGCGGAGGATGAACTTGACCTCTATCGACGCAATACCGTCGAGCATCTCAAATTCCAGCGTTCCCAGCCACCATTTCTTGCCAACGAACAAGCCGGGCGTCTTATCTACGGCGACCATCCATACGCGACGATCTCGCCGAAGGCGGCTGACATCGAGCGACTCGATCGCGATGCGTTGGTAAAGGCTCATCGCCATAGCTTTGTGCCAAACAACGCGATGTTCATCGCTGTCGGAGCCGTGGATCGTGATGAGCTGGTTGCCGAGTTGGAAGAGCAGTTTAAGGATTGGACCGCAGGCGAGATCTCGAAAAGTGAGTTTGCGGCATTGCCTGAGCGTTCGTCGCGGACGCTTACTATCGTAGATCGTCCAGGCTCAGCGCAGTCGAACATCGTTATCACAAACCGGGCAATTGACCGCAGCGATCCCGACTATTTTCCGGTTATCGTGATGAATCAAGTCCTCGGAGCCGGTGCGTCGTCGCGTATATTTATGAATCTTCGCGAAGAAAAAGGCTACACATACGGAGCCTACACGCGGCTCAACACAAAGCGGCTCGCCGGTGACATTGAAGCCACCGCCGAGGTGCGTAACGATGTGACCGGCGATTCGCTAAAGGAATTTTTCTACGAGCTCGAGAGAATTCGGATAGAAAAGGTCGCAGACGAAGAACTCGCCGACGCCAAGAGTTTTCTCACAGGCGTATTTCCGATCCGTGCGGAGACGCAGGAAGGGCTGACAAACCTGATCGTCAATCAACACCTCTACGGCCTGCCGGACGAATATCTGCAAACATATCGAGCCAACGTCGATGCCGTGACCGTTGACGACGTTCAGCGAGTTGCTCAGGCGTATATTCGCCCTGACGAGATGGCGATCATCATAGTCGGCGACGCAGGGGAAGTATTACCGCAGGCGGAAAGCTACGCAGCATCGGTTGAGATATTCGACACAGAAGGGAATTTGAAATAAGAATTTGCCCGCGAAAAACGCAAAAGACACGAAAAGAAGAATTTCTTTTTTCGCATGTTTCGCGTATTTCGCGGGCAAAAACCCTCTTTAGCCGTGCTGTTGCTCGAACTGGATGATCGCGAAGTCCGCTCCTGACGGGTCGGTGACCATTGCCATGCGGCCAACGCCGGGAGCATCGAATGGCGGGACGCGGATGCTGCCTCCGTTCTCGGTTATCTTCGCGACCGTTTCGTCGGCACTATCGACTGCAATGTAATTGGCCCAGTGCGACGGTGCGTCGCCCCAATCATCGCCCTGCATCGGCATCATGCCGCCGGTTGCGGTTCCGTTTAGGACGATCTCTTTATAGTCCATCGGCGACACCTTTGTCTGCGGAAGTTCCCAGCCGAAAAGCTGTGTGTAAAACTCCATCGCGGCAGACAGGTCTTTTGTTCTTAGTTCACGCCAGCAGATCTCGCCTGCGTTTGGTATATCAAATTCAGCCATTGTGTCCTCCTTCTGCCATCTTAAATGTTGCGAACATTGCTCCTGTCGGATCTGCGATGATCGCAAAACGTCCGGTATTTGGAATATCGGACGGCTCCTTAATCACCGTACCACCGAGCTCGACGGCTCGTTTCGCGTTCTCATCGACATCATCGACCCCGATGTACGTCATTAAATGCGGCGGCGGTAAAGGCTCGCCTGGAGCGCACATTTCGGGGGTGATTTGATACAAACCGCCAGCCGGATAACCGCCGCCGGTCGAGAATTCATGATACGCAAACGCCCCGTCGGTCGCATCGCTGTCCTTAAACGTCCAGCCAAAGACAGTTGAATAAAACTCCTTCGCCTTGGCCGAATCGCTGCTCGCGATCTCGGTCCAGCAAAACTCGCCGTGCTGCGGCCCGGCGTATCCGGCCATTTCACTTGCTTCTTGTGACATATTTCTACTCCTTAATTGAAATGTGAAAAGTATTCTGTGCGAATATCTCTTTTTACGCAAGGCGTGGGAGTTTGTTCAGAAAAAGAATTTAGCCACGAATGCACGAATAATCTGAGCGAAATGTTTTTCAGAAATATTCGTGCATTCGTGGCTTATCTTTTTCGTTTTGAGTTGTGATGTGAGAGCTTCACGCGTTCATGGAGGATTGCGGGGCAGGTCACAACTCAAAACTCTTGTATGCAGCGTTTTAGCTTGCACGTCGGATCGGTTCGACGTTTGTTCGCTGCAAATTCTGTAGATGTTCGATCAGGTCAGAGGCGGCACGCTTTGAAAGCTCCTCGATACGGCAATGCATTACGTTCATACATTCGCGTGCGGCGTCGATGTTTGACTCACGGCCGATCGCACGGATCATGCCGAGCTGCTTTGCCGTGATCATGTCGCCGAGACTCTTCGCGATCGGATCGGCATTGATCGGCGTCGCGGTCATCTGCGGCGGCGGCTCGTCCTGAATTACCTCGTCAAATTCCTTCTTATATAGTTCGCGGGCGATGCCAAATTTTACGGCGGCACGCTTTAGCGCGTCGTGCTCGGCTTTTTTTATGCCCGTCTCGCTCGCCGTTTTACCGGTACCGACGCCCTCGCGGGTTATCCCGTCGATCGTGATCGCGACGGTCACAGTGACGATATCGCCGATCGGGCGAATGTCTTTTACAGTGTGGCCCCAATTCGGTGCGTGTTCGTCGAGGATGTCGGCGACGGTGTGCCACTCGACGTATTCGACCATGTGGACGACGCCATTTCGGTCGCGACGGCCAGCCCGCTGACGGATAAGATTTGGGTCAACAGTTTTTCGAAGTTCGCGAAGCGTACCCGAAAAATTTAGTACGTTATCAGAGATCTCTGTTTCAGGAAACAGTGTCGGTGTCGTCAATTCATGCGTTTCGTTATTCGTTGTGCGTTTCATTTCCTTAGCTCCTATCGTGTGTTTGAGACCGCCTCGCCCACTGTGTTTAATACCTCGGCATGTCTAAAGTGCCAATAAACAGGGAGGTTCAGCGTGTCCTGTACGCCGCGGATCAGACATTCGCGACTCAGATTTAGTTTGTCAAACCAGTTGCAAGTAACTTCTTAATCGTTGCAACTATGAAACAGCGTATCAGACCAATTTATTTGTTGCAAGTGTGAAATTTGGTGTTGCAATTAAAAAATCACTGTGTTACGTTTTATCTGTGAAATCACAAGTGCATCTGTGACACTTAACATTCATGGAGGAAAGAGAAGATTATGGGATTCAAAAATGAAAGTCTGATTAACACCGCCGATCTCGGAAAAGCTATCAAGCGACGCCGCGAGGAGCTCAAACTTAGCCTGCGTGACGTAGCGGATGTCGTCGACGTTTCGGCCTCGACGTTGTCGCGCATCGAAAATGGAACGGGCCGCCCGGATGCGGATAACATCGCACGTCTTTCGCAATGGCTGAATATGCCGGTCGATCGTCTGTTCCGTCAACAGTCTTCAGCGGTCGAACCGGTCATCTATTACCCGCACGAAGCGACGCCTGAGATCATCGACGCTCACCTGAGAGCGGATAAGAATCTCTCGCCGGAAACTGCCAATGCATTGTCTGAGCTTTTCCGTGTGGCGTATAAACAATTCAGCAAGCCGGGAGCCGGAAAGTAATCAACCTACACAATAAGAGATACACGAAACATGAATATGAAACACGGCATCGACAAGAACAACACTTTGAGAACGCTCAGCCAGTTTGGCCTCGACACGGCGTTTGTGCTCTTTTTTCTGGCGTTGGAATACGGGCGTGCCGTTCGTGCGTTTTCGATCGACGGTATTTTAATGGCTGTAACGATGGTAATGGTCCTCGTGCTGCCGTATTTTCTGCCATCGAACTGGAACGCGACGACGTTTATGAGCTGGCTAACGGTTCGAAGCGGCGTTGCTTTCGTTGGTCTCGTATTCGGTGGTATTTTTAGCTACAGCCTCGGAACTGTAATCCCTGCATCGCTAAAGTTCATGCCGATGACGTTTCTGATCCTTGCGTCGATGATTAGCTGCTACATCCAGTTCTACGGCCTGATGCGACTCCGCTTGGCCAAATAGGCAAAAGGCGTCAAGCGAGAGAGAAAAAAAAGATCCGCGCATGTTCGGGAACGTGCGCGGATCTTTTTATTTTGGGTTGGAAAAACAAGTCAACCTATTCGGCAAGCTTTTGAAATGTTTTTTCATGAGAATTGATAGCCTCTTGTGCTAAAGCTCGGACGTGCTCCGACCGATCATTTGACGCTTCCGGTTTATCCGACTCGATGTTCCGAATCGCCGTCACCTGTCTAACCAATTCAAGGTACTGTGAGGGAGTCAATGCCTGTGCTCCGTCGCACATCGCTTCTTCCGGTTTTGGATGAACCTCGATTATCAGACCGTCGGCTCCAACGGCGACACCGGCCCGAGCCAAGGGTGTGACCATGTAATTGTGGCCTGTTCCATGGGACGGGTCGACGATTATCGGGAGATGTGTGAGCCTATGAACGGCCGGGATGATCGAGAGGTCAATGGTGTTGCGGGCGTGGTTGGCGAAGGTGCGGATGCCACGTTCGCAGAGGATGACGTCGTAGTTGCCCTCGGACATGATGTACTCGGCGGCGAGGAGAAGTTCATCTAGTGTGGCGGAAAGGCCGCGTTTTAGCAGAACAGGCTTTCGCGTTTTTCCGGCGTAGCGAAGCAGCGAAAAATTCTGCATATTCCGCGCACCTATCTGGATGCAATCGCCGTATTCGACGACAGCATCGACGCCGTGCTCGTCCATTGCTTCGGTGACAATGTTAAGCCCAAACTGATCTCGAACCTCGGCAAGCATCTTTAGGCCTTGAACGCCCAGCCCCTGAAACGCATAAGGCGACGTTCGCGGTTTAAACGCGCCGCCGCGGAAGAATTTAGCACCGCTCGCGGCCACCGTTTCTGCCGCTGCGAAGACTTGTTCGTGATTCTCAAGTGCGCACGGGCCAGCGATTATCGCGAGTTCGTCACCGCCGATCGTGGCATTCCCCACCTTAACGACTGACTTCTCCGGCCTCAGGTCTTTTGAGATAAGTTTATACGGTTGCGTGACTCGGATCGCCTGTGCGACGCCTGTCAAATTTTCAAAATGGCCAGGATCGATCGATCCGGGATTTCCCGTGATGCCGATGGCGGTGCGGTTTTCGCCAGGCATCGTGTGCCCGCGATAACCGAGAGCGTCGATCGTTTCGAGTACTTTTTCTATATCCTCAGCTCGTGCGTCGGACGTCATTACAATAAGCATATATCAAGTAAATGTCGGGCCTTAGCCAAAGTTACAACTCTAAGTTTCGATGCCGTTTTTTGCAAACGGCGGTAACAATGTACTGACAAATGAATCGACCGCCGCGGCCGCATTGTCAGGCGCCAGCTCGATCTCGGCAACAATCGCCGAGCCGACAACGGCCGCATCGGCGTATCGCCAAACGTCGCTGATCTGTTCGCGAGTCGAGATCCCAAAACCGACCGCGATCGGCAGATCGGTGAAGTTTCGTGCACGATTCACCAAAGTTTCGGCCGCATCGTTCGTAGATGCTTGTGCTCCAGTTACCCCGGCCCGCGAGACCGCGTAGATAAATCCACGAGCATTCGCACAGATCGCAGCGAGCCTTTCGTCCGTAGTTGTCGGAGCGATGAGCGAGATCAGGTCAATGTCGTGCTCGGCAAAACTCGTCGAGAGTGCAGCGGCTTCATCTTCGATGACATCGGTAAAAAGAACGCCGTCGATGCACGCCTTTTGAGCCGCCTCTCCAAAACGTTCTACACCAAATCGCAACACCGGATTGAGATAGCTAAATAGAACCAAAGGAACTTCCGATTTGTTGCGAAACTCAGCTGCTATATCGATCACATCTTGCAGCGTCGTACCGCCTTCCAAGGCTCTTTGCGATGAACGCTGTATCGTCGGCCCATCAGCCATAGGATCGCTGAACGGAACGCCCAATTCGATCACGTCGGCGCCGAGTTCGGCGAGTTTGAGAATGATCGACAGGGAAGTCGCGAGGTCCGGATCGCCGGCAGTGACGAAGGGGATAAAGCCTTTACGACCTTCCAGGCCCAGGCCTTCAAATTTGCTGCTAATTCGGCTCATATCAAACGTCGGACCGCAGGCTGCCAGCCTGCAAGTGGTCAATCTATCGAAACTACCAATTACGCAAGTTAAACACGCAGGCTGGCAGCCTGCGGTCCGGCGACCGTATTCAAATCTTTGTCACCGCGACCCGAAAGATTGACGATCATAATTGAACCCTTTCCCAGTTCCGGTGCGATTTTTATCGCATGAGCAATTGCGTGAGCCGATTCAAGCGCTGGAATGATGCCTTCGGTCTCCGACAACGTCTTGAAAGCGGCTAGAGCTTCGTCGTCATTCGCCGAAACGTATTCGACGCGCGAAAGATTGTGCAAATGTGCGTGTTCCGGCCCGACAGATGCATAGTCGAGACCCGCAGAAACAGAATGCGTCAAAGCGATCTGCCCGTCTTCACCCTGCAAAAGATAGCTTTTCGTTCCCTGTAGCACGCCGACCGAACCTCCGTCCATAAACCTCGCGGCGTGCTCGCCTAGCTCGCTGCTACGTCCACCGGCTTCGACGCCGATCATTCGCACATCATCATTCAAAAATGGATGAAACAACCCGATCGAGTTTGATCCACCGCCGACGCAGGCGACCAAAACGTCCGGCAATCGCTCTTCCTTTTCCAATATCTGCTCACGTGCTTCGCGGCCGATGATGCTCTGAAAATCGCGAACCATCAGTGGGTAAGGATGGGGTCCGAGAGCCGAGCCGAGCAGGTAATAAGTTGAATCAACATTCGTCACCCAATCGCGAAGAGCTTCGTTGATCGCATCTTTCAGAGTCCGCGAACCGGAATCAACACCACGAACCTCAGCCCCGAGCAGACGCATCCGAAATACATTCAACTCCTGCCGCCGCATGTCCTCGGTGCCCATATAGACGACGCATTCAAGGCCGAACAAAGCACACACGGTCGCGGTCGCTACGCCATGCTGTCCTGCACCGGTCTCCGCGATTATTCGCCGCTTACCCATTCGACGAGCAAGCAGAATTTGGCCGATGCAGTTATTTATCTTGTGGGCACCGGTGTGATTGAGATCTTCGCGTTTGAGATAAATCTTAGAGCCTCCCAGCGTTTCGGACAGCCGTTTTGCAAAATATAGAGGCGTCGGGCGGCCCGAATAGTTTTGCAGGAGGTCATTCATTTCGGCTTGAAAACCCGCATCGTCGCGAATGCCAAAATACGCCGTAGTTAGTTCATCAAGCGGAGCAACCAGCGTCTCAGGCACAAACCGCCCGCCGTATTCGCCCCAATAGCCGTGTTCGTCTGGCTCGTAATTCATATCGTTTCCTGTACCGCCGCGACGAATCGTTTTAATTTTTCCGCGTCCTTCTTTCCCGGTTCCGATTCGATTCGGCTGCAGACATCGACTGCGTATGGACGCACCCGTCGTATCGCTTCGCCAACATTCTCCGGCGTCAGGCCGCCAGCGAGATAGAGTTTCTTGACGCGTCCGGCGATCGCTTCGGCGATGGTCCAGTCAAAAGTGTCGCCTGTTCCACCACGCTCTTTTGTCGAAAATCCATCGAGTAAAAATGCGTTTGCGAGATAATTCTCGGTGTCTTCAACCCTAAATTCGGGCGACACACGAAACGCCTTGATGACAGTTAGGCCCAATTTTATCCGTGCCATTTCCACGAAATCCCGGTCTTCCTCGCCGTGAAATTGGACGGCTGTGAGTTTTGCGAGATAAGCCGCATCCGATATCTCCTCGGCTGTGGCGTTAACAAACACGCCGATCTTTACGGTGTCCTCGGGCAAATCCAATGCGATCGAACGAGCATCTTCGGGCGAAATGTAACGCGGACTTTTCTTATAGAAATTGAACCCTAATTCGTCCGCACCGAGCTCGATCGCCAGCAGCGCGTCCTCAAGATTTGTGATACCGCAGATCTTTATCTTCGGCACGCGGCCCGTCTCTTCCTTTGGAAGCAGATAGTGGCTCATACCCAGCCTCCGAGTGTTTCGCTTGGGTTTCCAGTTCTCATGAGCGTTTCGCCTATGAGAAAGCCGTCGAAACCGAGCCCTTTTAGCTCATTGATCTCGTCGAGAGTCGATATGCCGCTTTCGGAGATCATCAACACCCCGTCGGGACGTTGTTCGATAAGTCGTCGCGAAGTGTCGAGCGAAACCTCGAGTGAATGCAGGTCGCGGTTGTTAACGCCGATGATCGCGGCACCGATTTCTATTGCGGTCTGCATCTCAGCGGCGTCGTGGATCTCGACCAGGACATCGAGCCCGAGTTGGCTTGCGGTCGCGTGCAGACCGCGAAGTTCATCGACCGACAACGCAGCAACAATAAGCAAAATTGCGGAAGCACCAGCCGCCGCGGCCTCGACTATCTGATATTCGTCAACGATAAAGTCCTTTCGGAGAACTGGTATTTCGACGGTCTTTGCCGTCGTGACGAGGTCCGAGATCGACCCGTCGAAGTGCTTAGGCTCGGTCAAAACAGAGATCGACGCCGCACCGCCAGCGGCGTAAGACCGCGCGAGGTTTGCAACGTTGACCTCGGCTTTGATAACACCTTTCGATGGCGACGCACGTTTGATCTCCGCGATGATATTCGTCCGATCGCTCCGTGACAGTGCGGCGTGAAATGCATGTGGCCCTGAGACCTTGCGACGCTGTTCGGCAATTTTTTCGAGCTTCTCGAAATAGCCGAATTCACGGGACTGGGAAACACGTTCCCTTGCTTCCGCCGTTACTTTTTCAAGAAATGTTGTATTCATTTCGAGCTAGCTCCTCGGAGATCCTTTAATTTTCGTTGCGCCGAACCGTTCCGGATGCTTGTTTCAGCCTTGGAATATGCCTCGGCAAGATCCGTGGCGAGGCCTGCTATGTGGATCGCAGCGGCGGCATTTAGCAAAACGAGCCGCTCTGTGTCGCGATCTCGCATTTCGTTGCTCAAAACACTTTCGATCATCTTTGCACTTTCTTCAGCCGAACACTTCGAAGGCATATCGTTACCAAGCGTGTATACTCCAAAATCGGCAGCCGTGATCTCGAAAAGCTCAACCTTGTTGTCTCCTATTTCCGCGACAAGAGTTGCTCCTTTCAAAGCGATCTCGTCCAAACCATTTTCCCCGTACACCACCCACGAACGCTCTGCTCCAAGCCGCATAAGCACATTTGCCGTGGATTCGAGCAAGTGTTTGTCCCACACGCCGATAACTGTGTGCGGTGCCGATGCCGGATTGCATAGCGGGCCGAGATTATTGAATATCGTCGGACTGCCGAGCGAGCGACGGGCGGCGGCCAAGGTCGGCGATAGGGAATGAAAACGTGGAGCAAACATAAAGCAGAGGCCGTGATCGTTCAAGTGGCGTTGCGATTCGGATGGATCGATGTCTACGTTAATGCCGAGCGTTGACAGAACGTCCGCACTGCCCGAATTGCTAGTTGCCGCCCGGTTTCCGTGTTTTGCCACCGGCAAACCTGCTCCCGCGATGACAAATGCGGCGGCGGTCGAAACATTAAATGTCTTTGAGCCGCTGCCACCTGTTCCGACTATATCGGTGAAGGTTTCGTAGTTGGCCTCGACACGTTTCATCCGTTCACGCATCAACGAGGCGAATGCAAATACTTCTTCCTCGGTCGTGCCTTTCTTATTCCACGCTTCCAGGGTCAAAGCCAACAACCTCTGATCTTCGCTCCCTACCAGAGCGTCGAAGAGGCTCTCTGCCTCAGCCGCGTCAACGTCGAGGCCGTGCTGAAATTCTTCCAGATAATGTTCTAAGATCCTGTCTTCCACTGTGTTTCGCCGAAGCCTGGCTCGTTGCAGAAGCCCACACGAAGTAAGGGCATACTCTAACTTCATTCACGTCCCGCGATAGCCGAGGCCGTCTCGTTAACCCTTACCGTTCGAAGATGCAAACTGATGCCCTTACTCCGTGCGGGCTTCTGCCACTAGATCGTACCGCCCTCAGCGATCTCTACCGCCCGCAAGAGCCCCTTCGCCTTATTCACCGTCTCTTCAAACTCAAGTTCTGGCACCGAATCGGCGACGATTCCGGCACCGGCCTGTATCTTTGCAAAGCCATTTTCCAATACCAGTGTGCGGATCGCGATGCATGTGTCCATGTTGCCGGTGTAATCAAAATAGCCGACCGCTCCGGCGTAGATGCCGCGTGGGGTTGGTTCGATCTCGCGGATGATCTCGATCGAACGCACCTTCGGGGCACCCGAGACAGTACCCGCAGGGAAGCACGACGCCAATGCGTCAAAACGGTCGAGCCCCTTTCTTAACTTCGCCGAAAGCGAGCTGACCAGATGCTGTACATGCGAATATTTCTCAACGCTCATCAGCGTGTCGACCGTGACGCTGCCGTATTCTGCTACCCGCCCGAGGTCGTTGCGTCCCAGATCGACGAGCATCAGGTGTTCGGCAACCTCTTTATTATCGAGCCTCATTTCCTCGGCAAGTGCGTCGTCCTCGGCGGCAGTTTTTCCGCGATGTCTGGTTCCCGCAATCGGTCTGTATTCGAGACGGTCGCTCTCGCAACGCACCAACATCTCCGGTGACGCACCGATTACCTGCTTTTCGCCAAAATCGAGCAAAAACATATACGGCGATGGATTTAGCGAGCGAATTGCACGATAGATCTCCACCGCCGAGGCATTTGTTGGGCGTGTAAAGCATTGTGAGAGAACGGTTTGATAACATTCGCCGGCGTTGATCAACTCTTTGATCTGCGTAACCGCATCTTCGAAATCTTCGCGTTTCCAGTTCGACGTTACTTTTGCATTCTCGCTTGACGTTTTCACAGGCTGTAGTGGCACAGCGTCATTCTCTAAGATCGCCTTGATCTCCGCATTTCTTGAGAGTGCATCCCCCGATAAGGCGGAAACCCGACCCGTAGGGAGGGTGTCGGACGTTGAAGCCCACGAGGGTTGAACACCCTCACTACCGTTCCTGTTTCCGCCCTCGAGATCAAGCGAAACGATCTTAATAACCTGCCTCGCATGGTCAAACGCGACGATCGAGCGGTAAAACATAAATGCACACTCACCCGCTTCGCTGTCACCCGCAAGCGTCGGCTCGAACCACTCGCAGGCACCAAAGCCCAAATACCCGATCGCTCCGCCGATAAAAGCTGGAAGTTCCTGATCCGTCTCGGCAAAATGCGTCGCAAAATGCTCTCTGATTTGCTTATAAACCCCTTGCCCACCGCTCAAGATCTCAACGGGGTCGGCCCCAATAAACGAATATCTCGCCAAACTCTTCCCACCCTCGACCGACTCAAGCAGAAACGAATGAGTTGAATTCGCCGACAGCTTCAAATACACCGCCAGCGGCGTCAGCAGATCGGCCGGCATCATATCGAGAACAGGTTTTACGTTTATTCGAGTCATTTCTCCAATCAAAAACGCCGCCTGAGTATTCTCAAGCGGCATTCACGAAAATGAATCTGGTTTGTCTAGATATCCAGTTCAAAAACAATCGTGCGCCGCAGTCTGCCACCACCAGCGCCATGTCGTATTTGTTTTTGACCGAAGATCGCTCATTGCTAGCTATTAAAACCGAATCCTAACGGCGTGTCAACTACATCTTCACCGGCTGTAGGTAGCACATCATATGTCCGGTTGAGATAGCAGGTGATATGTCCGCTAAGCGGGCGGCGAGGGTAGAGAATGATGATATATGAAACTCTACACCGGGGCCGCAGTGGAGGCGGCGATGAAAAGACAGGAAATAATA
>JANPDK010000067.1:0-25523 GCA_031431415.1 Acidobacteriota bacterium
TATTATTTCCTGTCTTTTCATCGCCGCCTCCACTGCGGCCCCGGTGTAGAGTTTCATATATCATCATTCTCTACCCTCGCCGCCCGCTTAGCGGACATATCACCTGCTATCTCAACCGGACATATGATGTGCTACCTACAAGAAAAGCGAAAATACACTCGACAGTTTTCGTAATAAACGTATAATATCATCTACGAATATCTCGCCAACGTCCAATTAGTCAGTGACTGCCTGCTTGTAGCAGGTGGTTTAACGTGAAACCGAAGGTCGCTAAGTCTCGACTTCAACCACCCGCAACGCAGGTGGTTTGGAATGAAATTTATGGCAACTGAGCCTGTGGAAACAGAACAATCGAAAGAAGGATTTATACGCGGGCTCGGGCTGCTCGATTCGACGATGATAGTTGCCGGATCGATGATCGGCTCCGGCATATTTATCGTCTCCGCCGATATAGCACGCCAAGTCGGTTCGCCGGGCTGGCTGCTTGTTGTTTGGTTGGTTACCGGGTTTTTGACGATCGGTGCTGCACTTTCTTATGGCGAACTTGCCGCGATGATGCCGCGGGCCGGCGGAATGTATGTCTATCTAAAAGAAGCTTTCTCGCCACTGTGGGGCTTTTTGTACGGCTGGACGCATTTTCTCGTTATTGGAACGGCAACAATCGCGGCCGTTTCGGTAGCATTTAGCCGCTTTACCGGTATTCTCTTCCCGAAAATATCGGAGAACAATTATCTGATCGAACCTATCCGCATCGGTTCGTCGAGCTACGCTTTCTCGCTGTCGACCGCACAATTGCTCGGCATTGTCATGATCGTCCTCCTGACGTTTATGAACACGCGCGGACTCAAGCTTGGCAAGCTTGTTCAGAATAGCTTTACTTTTGCCAAGACCGGCTCCCTCATCGCTCTTATTATTCTGGGAATAATTGTCGGGCTTTGCTGGTATCCCGAGATCGCGGCTGCTAATTTTGGCGATCTTTGGACCATTCGCGGCAGTATTCAAAATGTCGGTGCGACTACAGCGAATGACTCTGCGGCGACGATGGCTTCGCTACTGACCGGCGTCGGTATGCTCATCGCCATTTGCGTTGCCCAGACCAACTCTCTGTTTTCGGCTGACGCGTGGCACAACGTGACTTTTACGGCGGGCGAGGTCGTTAATCCGAAACGCAATCTACCGCTATCGCTCCTGCTCGGAACGGGCGGCGTTATCGCGCTTTATCTGCTCGCGAACATCGCCTATCTTGTCACGCTTCGGTTCGAGGACATACAGAAGATACCCAGCGATCGCGTCGGTTCGGCGACCGCCGATGTCATCTTCCCCGGAGCCGGGGCCGTCATTATGGCGGTTGCGATCATGATATCGACATTTGGTTGTAACAACGGCCTGATCATTTCCGGAGCTCGAGCGTATTACGCAATGGCGAAGGACGGCCTGTTCTTCAAGGCAGCCGGGGAACTCAACAAGTTTCAGGTTCCGGCGTGGGCCATCGTCATCCAAGGAATTTTATCAGTCCTATACGTCTTGCCCCGCACAGTGAATCAGGCCGCCGACGGGAAGGTAACCTACGGCAATCTTTACGGCGATCTGCTAACATACGTGATCTCGGCCGCCCTGATCTTCTATATTCTGGCCATCGTTGCGGTTTTTGTGCTTCGGGTGAAACAACCTGATGCCGAGCGCCCGTATAAGGCATTTGGATATCCGATAATTCCGGCATTCTACATCGCCGGTGCCTCGATCATTCTGGTCGTGCTGTTTGCCTATCAAACGACAGCAACCTGGCCCGGCCTCGTGATCGTCCTGACCGGCGTACCGGTTTACTTTATTTGGAAGAGCCTTTCTGCCAGGTCGGCGGCGGCTTAGACAGTAACTGTTATTTCAACTCTAGGAGGTTTTCATGTCACTTTTCGCGACTAAACCAATTTCTAAGATCATCGCCGAGGCTGAGGAAACCGGCACACATACATTTAAGAAAACGCTGACCGCGTTAGATCTTACAATGCTCGGCATCGGTGGCATCATCGGCACGGGCATCTTTGTTCTGACAGGCCAGGCCGCCGGTAAACACGCCGGGCCGGCGGTGATCATCTCGATGATCCTCGCGGGTATAGTGAGCGCGTTTGCCGCCCTTTGCTACTCCGAATTTGCGGCGTCGGTGCCGATCTCAGGTTCGGCTTACGCCTATGGTTACGGAACCTTGGGCGAATTTGTCGCCTGGATCATTGGCTGGGATCTGATCCTCGAATATGCGTTCGGAGCCGCTACGGTCGCGGTGGGTTGGTCCGGTTACGTCGTGAGTCTTTTCCGTGACACGCTCGGGATAAACTTTCCGCTTGCGCTCAGCGCGCCACCCGGAACTGTACTAAAAGCCGCCGACGGAACTGTGATAGGGACTGGTGTCTTTAACCTTCCGGCGGCGCTCATTGCGGTCGCAGTAACGCTGCTTTTGATACGCGGTATCAAAGAATCGGCCAGCTTTAATTCGCTTATCGTAATGATAAAGGTGCTGGTCGTGGTTCTGTTTATCGTCGCCGGCATCGGCTACGTTAATCCCGACAATATCGGCATTGGCTGCACCGTAGGAGCTCCGGGCTGCGCTCAGTTTATGCCTTTCGGATTCCCCGGTGTTGTAACCGGTGCCGCTGTCATCTTCTTTGCCTATATCGGTTTCGATGCCGTTTCGACTGCCTCGCAGGAAGCAAAGAATCCGCAGCGGGACATGCCGATCGGCATCTTGGGTTCATTGGCTATCTGTACAGTGCTTTATATTCTTGTTGCCGGTATCATGGTTGGTCTCGTCGATTATAAGCTGCTTACCAACGCCGCCGCCCCGATCGCCGTTGCCATCGACGCCGCACTTCAAAAGGCACAAGGAACCACGATGGGAACTATCCTCTATGCGTTCCCGACGATCATTAAGGTTGGTGCCGTCCTCGGCCTGAGTTCGACAATGGTTGTCATGACCATGGGCCAGCCGCGCGTGTTTTACTCGATGTCTAAAGATGGACTGCTCCCGGCATGGGCTGCGAAGATCCATCCGAAGTTCCAGACACCGCACATCACGACAGCGATCACAGGCGTGATCGTGGCTATTCTGGCCGGTTTCGTGCCGATCAGTTTGCTTGGTGAATTGGTGAGTATCGGAACACTCTTTGCATTCGTGATCGTCGGTACGGGTATCATTATTTTGAGATCGTCCAATCCGGCGCTTCATCGCCCGTTCAAGGTGCCTCTCTCGCCTTTCATCCCGATCGCGACGGTTGTTTCTGCGGCGTACCTGATGAACAGCCTGCCGCTCGACACATGGATCCGTTTGATCGACTGGATGGCGATCGGACTTGTTCTCTACTTCGCATACAGCTACACGCACAGCAAACTCGGTATCGAGGAAGAACGCGGTGGCGACGAGGTCGAATCGAACTACAAGCCGCCTATCGCTGCGATCATAGCGATAGTTATGTGCGTTGCTCTGACCCTTTATCAGGTGCCGTATCTGATGAATTTAAAGTCGGATGAGATCGGTTTCAATCTTTTCGTCAGGTTGTTTGCGTGGATCATAACGGGTGTCTTGGTCGGCGTACTCATGTACGGGAAAGGCGACAGGAATGCCGGTCGTAATGCAAAAACCAGAAACATGGGCTTGATCCTTTCGTTGGCTAATATGGTCATATGGGCCGGAATTACCTATTGGTACTTCATGAATATGCATAAGCCCATAATGTAGTGCGCCGAAAGCACGTTCGTTGCCACAGAGAACACAGAGTTCCCAGAGTCCAAAAAAACACTCTGAGTTCCCTGTGAACTCTGTGGCTTTTCAATATGCAAAGTAAGCTGATCAAATGGCTCATAGTTCTCGCCTGCGGGCTTGGGATCGCGATGATACCGCCGCCCGAGGGCGTGCCGCGTGAGGCGTGGACGTTGCTCGCGATATTTATCGCGACCATTGTTGGTTCCATCGTCCAGCCGCTAACCGGAAGTGCGATGGTGCTGCTCGGAGTCGTGGCTCTCGCCTTATTCCGGGCACTACCAATTGAAAAGGCTCTGAGCGGTTACTCCGATAAATTTGTCTGGCTCGTACTTGCGGCGTTTTTTATCTCGCGGGCAATGATCAAGACCGGCCTTGGCCAGCGGATCGCTTTGATGTTTGTACGTTTGATGGGCCGCAAGACCCTGGGGCTGGGCTACGCATTGGTATTCACCGATTTTATCCTCGCCTCGTTTATTCCATCGACCGGAGCGCGTTCAGGCGGAATAATCCTGCCTATAGCGCGAAGTGCGACGGAAACGTACGATTCGCGTCCGGAAGACGGTACTGAGGGGCGTTTGGGCACGTTTCTGATGACGATGCTCTATCAGTGTGAGGTGATACTGTGTGCGACGTTTCTGACCGGGCAGGCGTCGAACGTGATCATTGCGGGATTCGCCTCGCAACAAGCCGGCGTCGATCTCAACTACTCGATCTGGTTCGTATCGGCGATCGTTCCGTCCCTGATCTCTCTGACCGTCATCCCGCTGATGATCTACCGGTTTTTCCCGCCTGAGATCAAGGAAACGCCAAACGCGGTCAAATTCGCGCATGAGGAACTAAAGAAACTCGGCCCATTTGACCGTCACGAACAGATCCTGTTGGTCGTGTTTCTGGCCGTGGTCATTCTATGGATAACGGCAAAGCTTCACGGGATCGATTCGACAGTTATTGCGTTGCTCGGCATATCGTCGCTTCTCGTCACCGGAGTGTTGTCGTGGCGAGACCTGATCGACGAGACGCACGCCTGGGAAGTTTTTATCTGGTATGGCGGCCTAGTAATGATGGCGACCGCACTCGGTGAGACTACGATCCCGAAACTCTTTGCCGGAGCCGTTGCGTCGGTGACGACGGGTATGAGCTGGCCGATCGCCCTGCTCGTTCTCGCTCTCGTATTCTTTTACGCGCACTATGCTTTCGCGTCGATCACAGCCCACGTCACGGCGATGTTCATTCCATTTCTCGCCGTAACTGTCGCGGTCGGAGCACCAGCGGGACTGACGGTTCTCGTACTCACGTACTTCGCTAACCTTAGTGCGGGTCTCACGCATTACGGCACGACGCCTGCACCTGTTTACTTTGGCCTCGGCTACGTCACTCAAAAACGATGGTGGACCGTAGGCCTGATCGCCTCGATCCTGAACATCATCATCTGGTCAACATTCGGCCTGGGTTGGTGGAAGTTGCTCGGTTGGTGGTAACCATCAGTGAAAAGTGAAGAACTAAAAAGCGAAAAAGGTAAGAGAAACGACGGTCATAACTCTTACCTTTTTAACTTTTAACTTTTAGTTTTTAGTTCTTAGTTACCCGCGTCCGTCGGCAGAAGTCCCGCGACCGGAGCATCGATCTTGTCGATAGCTTCCTTATACACTTTGATCGAGCCGTCCTTCTCCATACGCAATTTCGTCGAGGTGATGTAATCGGCAAAGACAGACGAGCGTTTTCTCTGTAGCATCGACTCCATCAGGCTACTTCGCTGCTTGGTGAATTCAGCGTTATCGGCATCCTCGCGTTTATTCATGCCGACAATGTACCAATTATCGCCGACCTTTAACGGCGTCTTTGTGACATCGCCAGACTTGAGGGCGTAAACGGCATCTTCAAGTTCCTCACTCGTGCCGGCGGTCGGGCCGTCGCCGAGCGGCGAACCAAGAACGAAGTCTTTTTTGTTCTTCGACTCGAGGCCTTTACCGGTCGCAGCACCGGCTAAAGCACCGGCATTAGCTGCACCCGAAGCAATGTCCTTGGCAATCTGCTCGACCTGGGCACGAGCCTTTTCGAGCTTTACAACATCGACGAGCTGGGCCTTGACCTCATCAAACTCAGCGTCACGCGGCTCTTTCTGGTCGGCCAGCATCGGTGCCGCAAATCCATTCTGGATCGGCGTTTTTTCGCCGACATCGCCGACATTCGCGAGCGGTGAAATGCCTTCTTCAAACTGGGGCGACACACCAATATTCGGCACGTCATCGCCCGGTTTTACAAATGCAGTTTCCTTGACCATGTCCGTAGCACTCATATTCGCCTGTGCGGCAAATTCCTGTGCGGTTTTGACCGGATCTTTGGTTTGCTTGAGCGAATCGACGACTTTCTGGGCCAATTCGGCTGCTATCGCGTAGGCACGGCGGTTACGCAGGCTCACTTCGATCTCTTTCTTTGCCGTCTCAAAGATCTTAGCCACATCGTCGCCGCGGCGAAGGACGAAGTAGCGTCCCTGATAGTTTATCGGCTCGGTGATCTCGCCCGGCCTCATCTTGAGAAGACGCTGGTACGGGTCGTCCGACTTGTTTGGATTTTCTTTGACCGGGCCGCTGAGTTTGCCGCCCTTCTGTGCCGTCGCCGGGTTTTCCGACTGGCCCTTGGCGATCGCCGCAAATGCGTCTTCGCCGACGGTAGGACCGTCCTTTCTAAGCTGCGTGACGATCTCGGCGGCCTTCGTCTGTGCCTGGCTGTCGAGCTCCGGCTTGGCGATGCGGATAACGATCTCCTGGCCGAGAACGCCCGCCACCTTCTTGTCCGGGGTGAAGTTGTCCCATTCGGTCTTAACGTCGGCCTCGGGAATATTCATCTTTTCACCGATCTTGGCGGTGTTGATAAAGACATATTTGATCTTTTTCTGAGCGACGCTGACAAAGTAACTTTGCTTGTTCTTATCAAAATATTCGCGGAGCTCGGCATCGGTCGGCGTGATCTTTTTGGCTAGCTCGGAGCTGTTTACTGAGACATAATTTACGTCAAATTTTGCGTTCCGACGCTGATAATCTTCGAGCACTTCCTGTTCCGAGACGGTCACGCCCGATGTCAGAAAGGCATTGAGCTTCTGCGCGCTGATGTCGTCGCGAACGTTTTGCTCATAGGTCCCGATATTGCCAAAGCTTTCAATTACATTCTGCTCGTAAATGGCTTGGTCAAAGGGTTTGCCGTCCGTCGGCTTATTGCTCTCACGGATCTTGGCCGCTACCTCACCGTCGCTCGCAGTCAGGCCGAGACGCTCGGCCTCGACCCGCGAAATGCGGCTGCCGATGAGCCCGTCGAGCATCATCCGCGTCGGGAAAGTCTGGCTCTGGCTAAACCTCGACGAATTCTCTTTTTGCCGCACCAGTTCGCCGACGGTGATCTTGTTACCAGAAACCGAGGCGACCGTCTCTTCGCTTTGCGAAAGGTTGCCGAGCGAAGTGTTGCTCGACGGCGTGTAGAAAAAAACGAGGCTACCCACCATCAAGATGGCGAAGAGCAAGAGGACGAAATTACGTGTCTTCTCAAGACGTGTGAAAAACTTTAACATCGACAAATACCTTTTTACGTCAGAATACGGACAAAAATGTCATTAGAGACAAGCCGCAATATTAACAAAAAGAAATGCGAAATCCAATCGGGAAACATCGGTAAATAGGCGCGTTTGGCGCAAATAAGAGCTTGCAGTTTGCCGTCGATTATTTGATGATTAACGCATTGTCCAAGTGACGCTATGCTAAACAGCCAGATAAAGTCGGTCGGTATCGTGGTCAAGCCGGACCACGCTGAGGCACGCGCAACAGCGGCGGAACTTACTCGGTGGCTCAAAGCCCAGGGTATTACCGAGGTGCGCGAACCTGTTTCGGCCGGTGAATCTCGGCCCGTTAACCGCCGGACGCTCGACGTCGACCTAGTCGTCGTACTTGGCGGCGACGGAACGATGATATCGACCGCACGGCTAATAGGCGATAAAGACGTGCTGGTGCTGGGAATTAATTACGGAAGTCTCGGTTATTTGACCGATTTTCGGATCGAGGAGATGTTTTCGGCGCTCGACTCGATCCTTCGCGGCGAATACGAGGTCGACCGCCGCGTGATGCTTGACGTTGAGCATTGGCGCTCCGATCAGAAACTCGCCGTCGGCCGCGTGCTCAATGACGTTGTTATAAACAAGGCCGCTCTCGCACGGATAATCGAGATCGATGTCAGGCTCAACGATCTTTTTGTAAATTCATTTCGCGCGGATGGCCTTATCGTTTCTACGCCCACCGGCTCGACCGCCTACAATCTCTCCGCTGGTGGCCCGATCGTTTATCCGTCGATGAATGCCGTCGTTCTCACTCCGATCTGCCCGTTCACACTCACAAACCGCCCGATCGTCGTGCCCGACCATGCCGCGATCTCACTCACACTCGACAACGAAAACGAAGGCGTCGTCCTAAGCCTCGACGGCCAAACCGGCTACCCAATGCGCGCCGGCGACCGCGTCGCCATAAGAAAAAGCCGAACAACCTTTAACATCGTCCAGCCCGCGAACCGAAATTATTTTGATGTGCTACGGGATAAGCTAAAATGGGGACGCTAGTCAGAACCACCTGCGATAGCGGGGTGGCTGAACGCGGTGATCAAACGAGTCCGAACTATCCAAATAGCGCAATTTGATCAACCTCATCTGGCTCGAAACCCTCCGCAAACCACTGAAACGTCCCAAGATCACACTTACCGCTCGCACTAAAAACCACACCTTCAGCCTCAAGCAATTCTTGCTGCAAATTCAAAGGAATCGTCAACCGCCCGGTCGAGCATTTGCCGTGCGAATTGATAACTCGTTGCCACGGAACACCTTCGTCCGATCCATGCATTACGTATCCGATGGTGCGAGCCGTGTAGCCTTCGCCGAGCACGATCGCGATCTGGCCATACGTCATCACCCGGCCGACCGGTATCTGACGGACGATCGAGTAGACGCGTTCGCGATAGAGTGGGTCGTTTACGACATTCATAGATCAAAAACCCCGTCGCTACCGCTTCCGGTTCTGACAAGCATCGTGCGGGCTGGGGCCCCGTCGCCGCCGCCGCCGATGTATTTGAGCGGCATGCAGATCATTCCGTAATCGCCGGGCTGCACTTCACGCAGATCAAGACCTTCTAAGATGATGATCTCTTTTTCCAACAGCGTGTTATGAACCGGATGGCCCTGCGATCCGCTCTTTTCAATCGAAAGATAGTCGATGCCGACCAGAACGACACCACTCTCGGCGAGTAATTTCGCGGTGGCGGGCGTAATGTAAGTGAAATCGGTCCGAAATCCATCCTCCGGCGTTGCCCAAAATGCCGAGTTACGCGTTTTGAAGAGTACACGGCATGCTCCGCCGAGGTCGCCCACATGCTCCGGCTCGATCGCGACTACATCGGAGGCTACATCGATCACCTTACACGGCCCGACGAGCTTCTCAGGATCCAGCTCGTGAACCCGCTTTGCTCCGTCGATAAAATGGTTCGGCGCATCGACGTGGGTCGCGGTGTGCATACCCATCGAGATCTGCGAAACGTTGGCGGCCGAGCCTTCGCCGATCGATTTGAAAGACGAGATCTCAACGCCCGGGTCACCCTTGTAGATCGGCGTCTCGGCACTTATCGGGACGGTTATATCGTAAATTTTCACGGCCTTAGAATAATCGATTTGGAAAATATTCACCACAGAGACACAGGGAGCGCAGAGAAATGAATTGTTCGATCATAAATTCATCCACCGATTCAATTTGCCTCCTCTGTGTCCTCTGTGTCTCTGTGGTGAATTTCTTCCTTCTTTGCGTTATTGGCATCTTTGCGTAAAACTTTCCTAAATGAATTCGCCGCTCATTTCAGCCTCAAGCTACTCAAACACCGCACCGCTCGTGTGGTCGTTTCTCTACGGTCAGAATCATGGCAAGGTCGAGCTGATACTCGACAATGCACCCGCACGATCTGCCGAGTTGCTTGCTCAAGACCGCGTCGATGCCGCACTCGTTCCCGTGATCGCATATCAGATGCTTGACGGCATTCGGCTGATTCCGGATGTTTGTGTAGGTGCAAAAGAGCGTGTCCGCAGTGTTTGCCTCGTCACAAAAGGCAACGACTTAACCGACGTAAAAAGTGTCGCTCTCGACACGTCATCAAAAACATCGGTTGTGCTCACCAAGATAATCTTCCGCGAATTTCTCGGCTTTGAACCAGAATGGATCGACATGCCGCCAGATATTGACGCTATGCTCGCATCGTATGACGCCGCACTACTAATTGGCGATCCGGCACTCATCTTGTCAGAACCGGGAGCGGTAGCGACCGGGTTTCGCACGTTCGATCTTGCCGAACTCTGGCACGACCACACCGGTCTCGGCTTCGTCTTTGCAATGTGGATGACGCGAAGAGAAACTTGCGAGATCGACTTTGCGGCTGCACGCCACGAGGGGCTTGCTCACGCTGACGAGATTGCGGCTAACTATGCATCCGAGACGGGGCTGAGCCGCGACGAGATGAAGCAGTATTTGACCAGGAACATTTCGTACTCTGTTGACGAATCGATGCAACGCGGTATGGAGTTGTATTTCGAACTTGCCGCCAAACATGACCTAATACCGTCTAATCGCCCACTGCAATTCGCATGATCTAAAAATCCACCATCGGCCGTTTAAGCTCTTCGAGAAGCAATTTGTTCACGATCTTACCGCCGTTCTCCTTTAGATGTTCGATAAATATCAGGCCTGCGTGGATGCGTTTGTCGATATCCTTGATATTGCCGATGTAATAGAGCATTCCTCGCTGTTTGCCGGCGGTTAGTGCGTGAAAGAGGCGATCGCCTGTGGGATCCTGATTCAGCACCTCACGAAATTCCTCGGGCATCGGCAACCCATATTTGCTCTCGTCTTTTACAAGCACGACATCGACGATATCGCCCTCGACTATTCCGATCGCATCACGCTTTTTCTTGTTGACTATAATATAAAACATCTCGCCCCACGGCAGTAGAGCGCACTGAAAACCTTCGTCGCTATTCATGCTACAGACGACACGTTTGTAGTTATCTTCGAACTTGAATTTCGCGACGATCTCTGTTTCGACTAGGAGAAAATGCCAGCCGGAACCAGTCGTCGATCTCACAAGAGCAGTCTTGAATTTTACGCAATTTGGCGGTTTGGGCATTTTCCTAGATATTACCGCTCAAACTTCAAAAGCGGCGAGTTTGAACTGACGGCCTTCATCGCATCATGTTGAAGGTGATAGTCAAATATGCCGTTCATTTGCTTTAGCAACTCGATGCCGACGAGCGATCTCGCAATGCGTTTATCGACATCCTTTACAAAGACAACGAGTTTTAGCATGAGCCGCTGATTACCCGGCGATAGTGCGTTAAACAGCCGGTCGCCCTCCGCGTTCTGACGCAGTACCTCGGCAAATTCCTCGGGCATCGGCATCCCATATTTGCTCTCGTCTTTGGTTAGCTCCATCGAGACCGTATCACCGACCTCGAGACGCAGTTTTTCGCGTAGCTTTTTGCTGAGCATAATAAAATAATTTCCTTTGCTGGGAAACAAAGAACAGTTAAACGTCTCGACGCCATTCAGTGTGCAGATCACACGACGAAGATTTCCCTTAAAGCCAAAATCCGCGACCAACACCTTTTCGACACGCAAAATATGCCACGGTGGAGTGCTGTCTGTGATCTCAAGTGTCGATTCGAATATAACCATCGTCAGGGATTCCGTTGCTGAAGCCCACACGAAGTAAGGGCATCTTTACGCACGGCTCATTCAATTTGCTAAGATTATAGACGAACATGAGCCAGAGTATTCAGCCGATCTTAGATAAAACCTTGGCGGGCGAACGCCTGACGGCTGAGGACTGTACCGCATTGCTCGAATCCCGCGATTTTGTACGTATCGGCCTTGCCGCTGATGAGATCCGCCAACGGAAAAATCCAGGCGATGTCGTGACCTACATCATCGACCGCAACATCAATTACACCAACGTTTGCAACGTCGTATGCACCTTCTGCGCGTTCTATCGTAGGCCCGGAAAGCCGGACACGTACGTGCATTCGATCGAGGAAATTGAAAAGCGCATTGACGAAACCATCGCCCTCGGCGGCACCGGCGTACTGATGCAAGGCGGTCTGCACCCGGATTTTAATATCGAGTGGTACGAAAATTTGCTCTCGACTCTTCACGCCAAATATCCCAAATTCCAGCTCCATTGCTTTTCACCGCCTGAGATCCACAACATCTCGCTGATCTCAAAGCTAGATTACGAGACCATTCTTCGGCGACTGAAGGCCGCGGGCCTCAACTCAATGCCCGGCGGCGGCGGCGAGATACTCGATGACGAGGTCCGTGCGAGAGTGTCAACCAAGTGCAACACCCAGGAATGGCTCGACGTGATGCGTGCCGTCCACAAGGTCGGTTTGATCTCGACGGCGACGATGATGTTCGGGATCGGCGACCGTGTCGAACACCGCGTCCGCCATCTCGAGCGCATTCGTCAGGTTCAGGACGAATCTCTCGCTGCGAAAGCCATCGATCCAAATTACGGCCAGTTCACGGCCTTCATCCCGTGGACCTTCCAACGCGAAAACACCGCTCTCGGCCGCAAGATCACCGAAGAACCAACCGGCATCGACTACCTCCAAATGCTAGCCGTCTCACGCCTGTTCCTCGACAACATCCAACACATCCAGGCGAGTTGGCTAACCCAAGGCCTAAAACTCGGCCAGGCCAGCTTACGCTTCGGAGCCGACGATATGGGCTCCATCATGATCGAAGAAAACGTAGTCTCCGCCGCCGGAGCCGACAACCAGGCCAACGAACGCGACCTAAGATACCAGATCCGCGAAGCTGGCTACGTTCCGCAGCAACGTGACATTCTCTACAACTACATCGACCGCGATGGCATTGATGATATAGACGTCAAGAAATCAATGCCGCTGAAACAATTGAGCGTTGCATTTGCGGACTAGTCTATTTCAAGCGTCCGCCTAGTAACTATCTGGCATGGAGTAAAGTATGGGCGAGTTCCCTTTTCCATTTGGACCTTTTCCTTGGTGGTACGTATTAGGATTTTTATTTGTGCTGGCCGTAGGCGGAATTGTATTGAACCTTAGAGATAGATTAAAAGGTGTGCAGGCCGTGAATAATCATTTGAATTCCAGGCTCGGTGAAGTAACCACCGAAGCAGTAGACGCATTGAGAAAACTTGCGGTGACGCAAAGAAATCTTGAATCCATCACTAACCTCAATTCTGATCTCATTAGGATAGGAGCGTCTAGTCAATTCGACATAACTGTAGTCGAGCACGTCTGGCACGAGACACCGCCCAAACCTTTCGTTCGAGCGAACGAAAAAGTTATCTACGCTGAAAGAATGTATGCTTTTTTGGGTAAGAATCGAATCAACGGCGAGACCTTTTCCATTAAAGAAACCATTGAAAGAATTGATGTAACTACGAAGATACGATTTCTGCCGCAAGAAAATGTGGCATTCTCATTGAACGATGAGACGGAGAGTTTCTTAAGTGATAAGGATGCGTATTACGTCAAGTTTCGCGAGCTAGAATGAGTATCTTTGCTAGCCAGAAAATTGAATATTGATAACCGAAAGCATTCCGCATATCAAAAATGCCTACAACCAAACATCGCAAGAAGTCCGTAAACAAACGCCGAAAGACAGCGTTAGTCGATGAAACGGATCGGCTGAATCATAAGATTCGCATTCGACGACATAGATTTCCAGAGCTTCGAAGGAATCCAGATTTTCTTGCGCTAATAAAGGTGGGACGCGTTGTCAACGCGGTGATGTTCGGTTTTCAATGCATCTCTGATTACATTGAAGATATGTCTCCTGTAGGGAGACGGCAATACAATCGGGCGATATTTCTTACCTCAGGGTATATGTATGAAGGGCTCGTTCTGGTAGATAGTCTAAAGCTGAAATATGTAAAGGAAAAGTTCTTTCAACGCCTCAATGCCCTAACTGGAGTCGGTTACAAAAGACATCGCAAGATTGTTCAAGAAATTCGGCATTCTGTTGCTTTTCATCTAGATTCCGATGATAAATCAACAAAGGCAGCCTTGAAGAATCTAAAATTACCTCGTTATGACCTAATGTCTGGCAACTCGAGTCGAATGATGGACTTCTATTTCGATCTCGCTGATACGATTGATCTGAATTATCTTATTGATAAATTCAAAGGGGATCGCCCGGAAGCAGACGTTTTGGCTGAGATTTTCCAATGCTTTATAGACATCTTAAAGGAGTTTGGCGGCGCAGGTCACGAGTTCTTGACGGGATTAGGGGAAAAGATGAATTTTACAGAATATGTAGACTGAACCAACTCGGAAGAGAGCTTCGATTGTTCTTGTCAACTTGTCAAGAAACATATACAATCGCTTTATGAAAAGCCTACCCGTCGGAGAGTTCAAAGCGCAGTTTTCGGAGGTGTTGGAATTGATTCAGCAGGGCGAAAGCGTTGGGGTTTTGTATGGTAAGAGCAAGAAGCCGGTGGCCAAGCTCGTGCCGATGAATGGATCTAAACCTAAGAAGAAGAAACGCAAACTGGGCATTTGGAAAGGTAAGGTGAAGTATGTTTTTGCCGATAACTTCAAGATGACCGATGAGGAACTTCTCGACCTAAGATGAGGCTTCTGCTTGATACACATACTTTCATCTGGGCGCTGACTGATCCAGCAAACATCGCCCCGGCGGCGAATATCGCGATCGGCGACCCTGATAACGACGTATCGGTGAGCAGCGTCAGTTTTTGGGAGATCGCGATAAAACTCAGAAACGGGCGTCTTGCCCCGATTGGTACACCAGGTTCTAACATCGTCGAGGCGGCAAAATCAATGGGATTTCAGCCTATCGAACTTACGCCAGATGAGGCAGCCGATCACGGTCAACTAACCGAAAACACCCACTTTGATCCATTCGACCGGATGCTGATCTGGCAGGCGATAGATCGGGATATGACACTGGTCAGCCGCGATCGAGAATTTAAGAAGTTCAAAGCGGATGGGTTACGTTTGCTTTGGAAGTAGATTGATCCGTCATTCATCTCTTCAATACATATTTTCCCCATTTCCCTGCATCATACCTTTCAATGAGATCGATTTTTCACCGACAAAGACCTGTAGTTGCAGTTGCTTCGTTGATTTTACTTTTCTCGATAAGCGGCTTTGCTCAGAGCGGTCGCGTGACAGCTACTCCTACGCCGACTCCGGTGGATGAGACTTTGCGGGTTATGACTGAGGAGATCAAGCTGAATGTGTTGGCGTTTGACGAGGACGGGAAGTTTTTTCGGGATGTGACGGATCGTGATCTCGTGATCAGCGAGAACAATGTTCTGCACCAGCCGACGAGCGTGAGGCGTTTGCCGGCGAATGTTTTGATAGTGCTCGATACAGGCGGTGAGATGCGGGCGGTCAAGAGCCTGAAAAGAACGCGGGATGTAGCTGAGGAGTTGGTTAAGGCATTGCGGCCGGGCGATTCGGTGGCGGTGATGTCCTACGCCGACAAGGCAGAAATTATCGGCGAATGGACCACGGAGAAGAACGAGGCAATCGCGGCGATAAAGCGAACAAATTTCGGCCGCCGCTCGGTGTTTGTCGATGCAATTACGCTCGCGACCGAGTTTTTGCTCAAAGATCCGCTTGAGAACAAGCATCTGGTTCTCATCACCGATGGCACCGACAGCCAGGGGCGTTCGTCGGCTAAATTTGATGCGTTGCAGCGTCTTCTGTCGACGGATATCAGCGTCCACGTGCTGAGCTATACCGAGATGGAAGCGGCCGACATCGAGCCGCGTACCAAGGGCATCTCGAAAACGCCGCCGCGTAATGCGATGCCCGACGAGATCGTCGACACCATGCCGAATGGCGTCAAAGACATGCACAAAGCCACGAAGATCGGGCCGACGATCAATCTTGATCGGACACTCATCAGAAAGCTAAAAGCCCGAAAAACCGATCTCGAGACGAGCCAACAGCAGCTCGAACAGCTCGCCGAAAATACCAATGGCGAGTTTATCCTTCCCGCGACGATCGACGAAATGATGTCGAAATCGGCTCTCGTGGCGCAGATGATCGACGCAAGCTACGTCGTCACCTACACCCCCAAAATACCCGTCGTCGGGACACGCGGCGTCGCCGAGCGAAAGATCGAGGTTACATCCAAACGAAACGGCCTTATCGTCCAGGCACGGCGAAAGCTAGTGATCGCTCGTGCAAAATAGCGGCGAATTTATGCTAGAATCGCGTTTGTCTGCCAAAGACATAACGTGATATCTATTCGCCAAGCCACTCTCGACGACGCCAAGCTGCTTACCGATCTGTCGTACACCACCTTCTGGGATGCCTTTGCACATCACCCGAAAAATGCTCCCGACGATCTCAATCACTACATGCGTCAGGCGTTTAACATCGAGCAGATCACCGAAGAGATTGCCTACCCGAACGCAATATTCCTCGTCGTCGAGATCGACGAAAAGCCCGCCGGCTATGCCAAGATGATCACCGGCAACGCCGAGCGCGGCGTGACCGCAATGCGGCCGATCGAGCTATCGCGTCTTTATTCGCATCAGGAATTCCTCGGCAAAGGTGTTGGGCAGAATCTGATGGATGCGTGTTTTGAGCGTGCAAGAGCTGATGAGTACGACGTAATGTGGCTCGGTGTTTGGGAATACAATCCCCGCGCACAACGCTTTTACGAAAAGAACGGCTTCAAGGTCGTCGGTCGTCACACATTCCAACTCGGTTCCGATCCGCAGACGGATCTGCTGATGCAAAGGGAGATTTAGGCACAGAGAACGCAGAGAGCACAGAGATCTCAACGGCCCTCTTTTTGAACTCTGTACTCTCTGTGTACTCAGAGTGGCGAATCGTCTTGCTTTTCAGGCGCCAGTGCATTATCGTTGCATGTGTGCGACAGATAACAAATCCTCCTAACCCCTACAACAAATACACTGCCGAGTACGTCGGCGAGCCGCCGCCGACAAAGCTTGAGATCTTTGAGGAGACGGGGACCAAGAAGATGATCACCAAGGCGTTTGCGTCGGATTGGGAAGGCGGCTGGCGGTATACGGTCAATTGCTATCGCGGATGCGTTCACGGTTGCACATATTGTTTTGCGCGGCAGTATCACGAGTATTTGGGATATGGAGCGGGAACGGATTTTGAGACTAAGATCGTCGTCAAGCCAAATGCTCCACAACTCCTAATGCAGGAATTGAAAAAGACACGTGACAAGATGCCGCATCTGGATTTTTCTTTTGCGACCGACCCGTACCTGCCGCTTGAGGCGAGTTACGAGCTGACGCGGAAATGCCTTGAGGTGTGCGTAGATTTTCAGGTGCCAGTCGGCGTAATTACAAAAGCGCCACTTGTGACCCGCGATATCGATCTGCTGAAAAGATTGAAAAAGGTCTCGGTCTTCTTTTCGTTGCCGTTTCTGACCAAAGAAAAATCGAATCCCTTCGAACCATACACGCCTGTCCCGGATGCACGCTTTCGCGCAATGAAGATGCTAGCCGACGAGGGAATAACCGTCGGGATCGGTATCGCTCCGGTCATCCCCGGCTACAATGAATCCGACATTCCCGGCCTGCTCGAACGTGCCAAAGAATCAGGAGCCACGCGGGCATTTATGTCGATGCTCCATCTCGACACGGATTCGATCGAAGAATACTTCGTCCAAAAAATGCACGAGCGTCTGCCACCGACACGCGTCACCAAGATCATCAACACCATGAAACGCGAACGCGGCGGCACGCTCCGTCACGCGACCTACAAAGACCGCAGTATCGGCAAGACCGAGCAGTGGGAAGTGACGGCAAAGCTATTCGAATTTCACGCAAAACGCCTTGGTTTCAAACAGCATGAAAAGCCCGTCGAGCCGGAAGCTGCTGCGATGCCAGTACAGCAGAGACTTTTTTAACGCAAAGAAGCAAAGACTTTGCTTTTCTTTGCGTCTTAGCACCTTGGCACCTTTGCGTTAAACTATCTGTTATGCAGAATCGCATCGAAGTTTTTGAACAGATGTTAGTCGCCGATCCGTCGAACTCAATGGTGATGTTCGGCCTCGCCAAGGAATACGAAAAGACCGGCGAACACAAAAAAGTGATCGCATTACTCGAAAATTATCTTGCGACCTATGATGACGAAGGCAATGCCTACGGTGTCCTTGCAAATGCCTACAACCTCTCCGGCAATCGCGAAAAAGCTATTGAAACATACCAAAAAGGTATCGACGTCTCGATGGCTCACGGGCATCCGTCGATGGCGAATGAATTCAAAATGACGCTGGATATTGATCTTGCCGAGTGAGTCGACCTTGTCAATGGGCACTCGCAACTACTCAAATGAAGAGTTCTATTTTCTTCAGTGGATAGTTTTAAGTTACAAGTGTTTAGTTGACTGGTGTGCTGGGTACGCAGGCGAATACGCTTGCCTTTTTGAGCCGGACCGGTTGCTCGGGTCTCTCTTCCACAACGGGTGCTTTGTTGATCGCGTCGGCGACTTCTATACCTTTTATGACGCGGCCGAAGGCGGCGAATTTTCCGTCGAGATGTGAGCCGTTGCCGACAAGTATGAAGAAGCTCGATGTGGCGCTGTTTGATTCGTCGCCCCGGGCCATCGATAGGATGCCGCGTTCGTGGAGAATTTTGCTTGGTTCGTCCGGCACTTTGCGTTTCGCCCTAGCACCTATTTCGCTGGTCACACCTCCGACACGCGACCAGATGTTCCCGCCTTGAACGACAAATCCAGGGACAACTCGGCCAAAGGTAGTCGTGTCATACATTCCCGTAACGACAAGATTGAGAAAATTACGAACAGACTCCGGCGCTGTCTCGGGAAACATTTCCATCTCGATATCGCCCGACTCGGTCTCAAAACGCACACATTTTGACGCCATAGTTTTCACGTCAGCCTTGTCAAAAGGCTCGGCGGCGAAGATCGGTGTAGGCGTCGGGCGGGCGTTTGTTTTAGCGGATTCGGGCGTTGGCGTGGGTAATTGGGCAAACGTCGAAAGCACACACAGCAACGAAATTAAAATGATCGAAACTATTCGCATCAGAGTTCGATAAAGCTTTTGCTAATTTTCCGTGCTACCATCTGGAAAAACAACCTTGGGATACAGGAAGACATATGAAATTCGCATTTAGTTCACTTCTTATTGTCATTTTGCTTAGTTCAGCGGCTTTCGGCCAACGCCAGCTTGGCGTCAAGCCTTCTGAGACGGGCGGGCCGCTCAAGTTTGAACAGGCCGTCTTTGACGTTCAGTCGTATGAGATAAATCTTAACGTTATGCCAGCGACCAAGTCGATCTCGGGCCTGACGATAATGACGGCGAAAACGGTCATTCCGACAAATGTCATCCTGCTCGATCTCGACTCGGTTTACACCATCGAGAATATCAGCGATGGCAAGAGCGAACTCAAATACGAGCGAAAAGGCGACAAGATCTGGATATGGTTCCCGATGACCAAGCAGGTTGGCGACGAGATCAAAACGCAGATCCGATACGCAGGTGTGCCAAAGATCGCTCCAAATCCGCCGTGGGTTGGCGGATTTATGTGGGCCAAGACGCCGAACGGGGCGGACTGGATTTCGGTCGCTCTGCAAAATGACGGTGCCGATCTGATGTTCCCGTGCAAAGATCATCCGTCCGACAAACCTGCGACCGCCACGATGAATATATCTGTGCCAAACGGCCTCGTTGCTGTCGGACCGGGCAAGTTTGTCGGGTCGAAAAAGCTGAACAGCGATTTCACGACCTATTCCTGGCACATGACAAATCCGATCGCCAATTACTCGCTGGTTTTCAATGCGGCTCCGTACAAACTGATCGAAGACAGCGTAAAAAGCATCACCGGCGAGACGATCCCGATCAAGTTTTACATCCTGCCTGAGAATCTCGATAAGGGTCCAAAACTGATTGCGGAGACGAAGAAATACAACGCATTTTATGAGAAATATCTCGGGCCATTCCCGTTTCGTTCGCAAAAATTGGGTATCGTCGAGACGCCGCATTTGGGTATGGAACACTCGACCGCGATCGCGTATGGCAACAAGTACAAATTCGAAGCCGATGGCCTCGACTGGCTGATGCTGCATGAGTTTGGCCACGAGTGGTGGGCCAATCTGGTGACGGCTAGCGACTGGCGTGATTTCTGGCTACACGAGGGATTTCAGTCGTTCATGGACACGCTGTATGTCGAGGAAACCAAGGGCAAGGATGCGTATTTCGCCGCGATGAAGGCACGTCAGCGTGGTTTCAAGAACAAGCAATCCGTCGCTCCGCGCGAAGCCAAGATCGCCTATCAGGTCTATATGGCTGAGCCCGATTATCTCAATTCCGACGGCGATATCTATGGCAAAGGTGCGTACTTTCTCCACACGCTCAGATACCTGATCGGCGACGAAAAGTTCTTCAAAGCTCTTCGCCACATGGCGTATCCGACAAAGGAAATGGAGCGTTTCACCGATGGCCGTCAAGAGAGATTGGTCAATACAGACGATTTCCTGACCATTGTCGAGGCTGATTCGGGTATGAAGCTCGACTGGCTTTTCGAAATGTATCTGCGACAACCCAAGCTGCCAAAACTGATCGTCGCAGCCCCGGCCGATTGTGTGAACAACTGTCCGCTAAGGCTCCAATGGGAAACGCCAAACAACATGCCCTTCCCGATGCCCGTCGATGTCGAGATCGGCGGCAAGCTCCAACGCGTCGAAATGCCTGACGGCAAAGGAACCGTCACCTACTCAGGCAAGCCGCCGGTGGTGGATCCGAAGGGATGGGTTTTGAAGACACAATGACCGACGATACTATCTCAGAATCCTACTTTTTAGATCACGAGCTTGGTCGTTTGTGTCACGACCAAGTAGGTCGTGACAATGACGAATTGGGTATCGAGTCCGGATATTTGCCGAACTCGATTCTTAGCTATTCACCTGAGTTTTGCCTAATTTCACCTGAACCTTCAATGGGAAACATCTCGCTTGCGGCGTTTGAGGCACAAGTCGAAACGGGCTTTCGGAACTTTCTCAAGTACGAAGGCGATCTTGTGCTTCATTACTGCGCTTTTCATTTCCTTTGTCAGCATACATTTAAGTATCACATCACCGATATTTCTAAAGGAGCGATGAAGGTCAGAATGGCTGATCGTGAACGGGAATCACGGTATTCGCGTTGGATGCCGATACTTGAACAGGAAATTCAGGCATTTGGGAAACCTAAAATAATTGTTATTGGCACGGAGGCCGAGAAAGCTTTAAGAAAAGCAGGATACACAAACATACCGCGAGTGCGACATTTTGCAACACGACTTGATGATTGGTATCGAGGTTACTATCTTGCGTATCTTAGACATGCAAAAAGCGATCTGATCTCTCCCTTTCTCCAAAGCTGGCCCGAGTTCGTCTCGTTACTGATGGAAAAATTACCCGTGACTTGTCCAAATCGAGTACTTATCGGAACACGAGCTTCTTTGGTCTCCGACGCAGGTAGAGGTAGGTTTCTATATTATCGAGATGAATTCCTGTCTCTAAGTGCAGGCACTTAGCCCCTTCGTCTTGGCTCCCCAAATTGCCCGTATTAGCGCGATTTGCTATCTTAAAAAGTTGCCGCATTAGTAATATTGGTATTTGACGGGACTTATTAAATGGCGACTGGGACTAAGAAAAATGGCAAGGTGATCGTGGCTGAGAAGGCAAATACGACCGAGGCCGACGGGTTTAATCCGGATACGAAAACACAAACAACCGCGAAGGCTGATGCGGCTGCGAAAGGTCGCGCTTTGGCTCCGAAAACAGCCGACTATCACGGGCTCGATGCCGAGACGATGATCGGGCTTTACCGCACGATGTATCTGTCGCGGCGGGTCGATGACAAAGAGATCCAGCTCAAGGGTCAGAATAAGATATTTTTCCAGATCTCGGGTGCGGGGCACGAAGCGGTTTTGGCTGCGGCGGCTTTGTCGATGAAGTCTGGTTACGACTGGTTCTTCCCGTATTATCGCGACCGTGCCTTAATGCTCGGGCTTGGAATGACCGCGCAGGAAATGCTGTGGTCAGCGGTAGGTGCTGAGGTCGATCCTAATTCGCATGGACGCCAGATGCCTTCGCACTGGGGCAGCATCAAGCTTAATGTTCCATCGCAGTCGTCGTGTACAGGTTCGCAGGCATTGCACGCGGTCGGTGCGGCTGAGGCTTCGTATCGGGCCTCGCTTGTTACAGAACTTCAGGACAAGATCACCGGATTCAAGGGCGACGAGGTTGTTTATATGTCGGTCGGCGACGGCACGACGAGCGAGGGCGAATGGTGGGAAGCTCTTAATACTGCCAGTAATCTTAAGCTCCCCGTGATATTCGTCGTCGAGGATAATGGCTACGCTATTTCGACGCCTGTTGAGGTCGGAACCACCGGGGGCGATGTTTCGAAGTTAGTCGTTGGCTTTCCGGATCTCTATATTCAAAATGTCGACGGCACCGATCCGCTCGCTTCGTACGCCGCTTTCAAAGATGCCGTAGCATATTGCCGTGAGCGAAAAGGCCCTGCATTTATCCGAGCCAAGGTCATCCGGCCATATTCGCACTCGCTATCGGACGACGAAAAACTCTACCGTCCGATCGAGGAACTCGAGGCCGACGCCGCAACAGATCCAATCCGGACGTTTGCTGAATTCCTAATGACGCAGGGAATTGCCTCGTCCGAACAGCTTGAAGCGCTTCGAAAAGAGGTCGATGACGAGGTCAACAAGGCGGCAGACACCGCCATCGAAACGCCACAGCCCGAGGGGCCGACGGCTTTGCGAAATATATTTTCGCCAGACGTCGATCCGACCGACCGGCAGCTCTTTGACACCGAGGATGGAGCGGAACTCAGCGGCAATGCCGGTACGGTGGTCGATCTGATCAATCGCTGCATGCACGAGGAGATGGAACGTGACTCACGTATCGTTGTTTTTGGCCAGGACGTGGCTGATGTTTCACGCGAAGAGTATCTCGATCGGGTGAAAGGCAAGGGCGGAGTGTTCAAAGTCACGGCGAATCTGCAGCGTAAGTTTGGCGGGGCACGCGTTTTTAATTCGCCGCTTGCCGAGGCAAACATTGTCGGCCGCGCTTACGGAATGGCGCTTCGCGGCCTCAAGCCAGTCGTCGAGATCCAGTTTTTTGACTACATCTTTCCGGCGTTTCACCAGATCAGGAATGAAGTCGCCGTCACGCGTTGGCGCTCGGATGGCGATACGAAATGCCCGATGGTCATGCGTGTTCCGGTCGGCGGTTACCTGAAAGGCGGCGCGGTTTATCACTCACAATCGGGAACGACGTTGTTCTCGCACACACCGGGCTTGATGATCGTCTATCCTTCGACTGCGCTCGACGCCAACGGTCTGCTGCGCACGGCAATCCGCTGCGACGACCCGGTTCTGTTTCTCGAACACAAGCATCTCTATCGCCAGGTCTATAACAAATCGCAATATCCGTCGAGCGATTTCCTGATCCCGTTCGGAAAGGCGAAAAAGGTACGCGAGGGAAATGACGTGACCATCGTCACTTACGGAGCCCTCGTCGAACGCTCGAATCAAGCCGCCAAGCGTCTCGAACAGCAAGGCATCTCGGTCGACCTGATCGACCTCCGCACGCTCGTCCCATACGATTGGGAAGCGATCGCCGAGTCCGTCAAAAAGACAAGCCGCGTCATCGTCGCACACGAAGACCCCGTCTCATACGGCTACGGTGCAGAGATCGCCGCTCGCATATCGAACGACCTTTTCGAATACCTCGACGCCCCGGTCCGCCGCGTCGGCGCCACCGACACCTTCGTCGGCTACGCCCCACAGCTCGAGGATTTCATCCTACCGCAGAGCGAAGATGTCGAGAAAGCGGTGCAGGAATTGGTAAAGTACTAGGAAAATTAACCGCAGATGGACGCAGATAAACACAGATGAGGAATGACTGAAAGCGAGTTGAATTCGTTATCTGAGAAGGTTATCGGTTGTGCCTATGAGGTCGGTAACAAGTTGGGCTGCGGGTTTCTCGAAAAGGTCTACGAAAACGCGCTTGCCCACGAAATTCGAAAGTTTGGCTTTAAAGTAGAGGTTCAAAAACCGCTTCATGTAATCTACGATGGGGTGATTGTAGGTGAATATTTTGCCGATCTGTTGATAGAGAATGTCCTTATAATAGAGATCAAAACATCAAACGGTTTCAGTGACAATCATAAAGCTCAGTGCATAAATTATCTGAATGCGACCAGATTACCTCTCTGTTTACTAATAAATTTTGGCAGGCCCAGAGTCGAGGTAAAGCGAGTTTTCCAGTCAGAATTCCTCGAAAACACTTCTTGACATCTGTGTTCATCCGCGTCCATCCGCGTCCATCTGCGGTTAATTTTCTTTGATCTTATACACGCCAACACTCAGTCTTTCAGCGAAACCTTCATCCACCAATTCATGATTTGCTTTCCCTGATTCCCAGCGTTGAAAGCCGAATTTGCCTGAGAGTTCGCCGAGTAGAGTCATTCCGCACATTTCGAGGTACGTGCGGGCGAGTTCGCGGACGGCGTCCTCGCGCGACATTTTTACTTTCATCTGCTCAGGAAACCGGGCTTCGGCGAGGGTCCAGATGTAGGTGAATTTTGGTGTGTAGTGAGCTTCTTGCGGGACGACTTTCATTCGGCGTTGGAGCTCGTCCATGGCGGTCGTTAGGTCTTTTTTATCTTTGAAACCGCATTCCTCGCGAAGGTCGGCGGTGGCCATTTCCCATTCCTTTCGGAGAACTTTCAGCACCAACTGAGCGTTTTTCGAGAGAATGCCGCTCTCGCCTTTTCGCGAACAGCCCCAGATCGCGTTGAATACCGGGATCATTCGCGGGGCGAGAAACCAGGATTTCCCTTTTACGAGCTTGGCGTAATAGACCTTTCCACGGGCCATGACCTCGTCTTTTAGCACCCAGGCGCGGCTCGCTTCGTAATCCTTCTGCACATTTTGCGGCATATGCGCGTCGCGGCGGCCGCAGACGGCGATATAAACGGACGGCATCATTTTTCGCACGTCGGTCAGGCCGAGGCAGAATCCAAGCTCTTCGACCATTGCCTCGATATCCTCGGCAGTGTCGACCTTCAAAGACTCCTCACGCCGCCATTTGCGGTCGCGGTATTGCTCGATCTCTTCGGGAATTTGTTTATGAGAAATTGCCACAGATCACACGGATAGAACAGATAAAGAATCATAGAACAAAAAGAAAAGGACGAGCAAAGTAAATGCCCGTCCAAAATGAATTTTTATCCGTGCCGATCCGTGAGATCGGTAGCCAATTCTATCTCGTTCCGATATTCATCGGTGAAGAAGACGTGACCGAGATCGTCGAGCCTTGCATTAACCTAAGGTCATCTTCGCCCTTGACGATGACTGACCCAGCACCGGCTCCGCCGCCGATTATCGCTCCGATGGCCGCGCCTTTGCCGCCGCCGGCGATGGCACCGATGATCGCCCCGATACCGGCACCAATGCCGCTACGTTTTACGGTTTGCGTAGTCTTGTTGCCTCCGCTTACGGTGCCTTCGTTATCGATCTTGACGGTGTTTCCGTTGGAGTCTCTAATATCGTTCAGGCTACCTGCGAAATCGTACGACTGGCCGTTTCTAAGCCTGATCCGTTCAAAATTGAAGGTCACATTCGACTGGCCGGTGACTTTTCCGGTCTTTTTGATATTCGAAATGTATCCCTCGAT
>JANPDK010000068.1:0-10976 GCA_031431415.1 Acidobacteriota bacterium
TATTATTTCCTGTCTTTTCATCGCCGCCTCCACTGCGGCCCCGGTGTAGAGTTTCATATATCATCATTCTCTACCCTCGCCGCCCGCTTAGCGGACATATCACCTGCTATCTCAACCGGACATATGATGTGCTACCTACAAAAAGAGGAAAATAAATCTGCATTCCATGCAATTAAGCGTATAATTCGGGTAAATCGGAACGAAAGATGGCAGAAGGGCACGATGTCACGCAGATGTTAAAGGCGATCAGCGCCGGGGACGAAGCTGCGCCGGAGCGTTTGTTGACGCTTGTTTATGATGAATTGAGGCGTCTAGCTCACGGCTATATGAAAAATGAGCGGAGCGGCCACACGCTGCAGGCGACCGCTCTGGTTCACGAAGCGTATATACAGCTTGTCGATTGGAAAAATGTCTCGTGGCAAAATAGGGCACATTTCTTTGCCGCCGCGGCACAGATGATGCGAAAAATACTTGTCGATCACGCCCGTGAACGGAACGCTCTGAAACGCGGCGGCGGGCTTCGCACCATCGCTCTCGACGAAGCAGTCAGCTTTCCAAACAATAACAATGTCGACCTTATCGGCCTCGACGATGCGCTTCTTGAGCTTGGTTCATTCGACCCGCAACAGGCACGCATCGTAGAACTTAGGTTTTTTGGCGGGTTGACGATCGAAGAGACCGCTCACGCTCTAAACATTTCCGATTCGACAGTAAAACGCGACTGGCAGATCGCCAAAGCGTGGTTGTTCAACCGTATGAAAGCTTAACTTATGAATGCGAGCACCTGGGCACAAGTCAAAGATATCTTTTCGCATGTCGTCGGTCTTGACGCGGTCGAGCAACGCGCCTTTCTCGATGAAAACTGCAATGGCGACGCCGGGTTGCGGCAAGAAGTCGAGGCTCTGCTTCGTTCAAATAACGAGGCGGAGAATTTTATCGAGGAGCCCGCATTCACAGTCGCCGATGCCCTGCCAGCGGACCCCGAACCGACCATCGATAAAGTTATTGGCCACTATCGTATAGTCCGTGAGATCGGACGCGGCGGGATGGGCACCGTTTTTCTCGCAAAACGCGATGACGGTGAATTTCAGCAGGAAGTCGCGATCAAGGTCGTCAGCAGCGCATTTCTGGGCCGCGAAAGCCTCGATCGATTTCGCCAGGAACGTCAGATTCTTGCCGGTCTTACACACCCGAATATCGCTCGTCTTCTCGATGGCGGCGTAACCGACGACGGACTTCCCTATCTCGTCATGGAGTATGTCGAGGGCGAATCACTGATCGATCACGCCGAGGCCCAGAACCTATCGATCGATGAACGGCTCCGTGTCTTCCTAAAGATCTGCCGGGCTTTTGCCTACGCTCATGCAAATTTGATCGTTCATCGCGACATCAAGCCATCGAATATCTTTGTCACGCCCGACGGCGAGCCAAAACTACTGGATTTTGGCCTGGCAAAGATAACTGATATCGAAAATGATAATCTACGGACGGCCACGACCTTTCGAGCTTTGACCCCGGCCTATGCCTCGCCTGAACAGTTGAGCGGTGAGCCAATAACTACTGCGTCCGACATTTATTCCCTCGGCGTTGTTCTCTACGAGCTGCTGACCGGATCCCGGCCATTTAATTCGGAGTCGGTGCCGTTTGAAAAAATGATCCAGATCGTTTCAACTTTGGAACCGGAGAAACCGAGCATGAAAGTGCTCCAAACTTCTAAAGTGGGCGGCGACAATCGGTTAGCCGCAAAACGTCGACAATCGCTCAAAGGGGACATCGATAATATTGTCCTCATGGCGATGCGAAAAGAGCCGGAACGACGTTACCGCTCAGTAGAACAACTGGCCGAAGACATCGATCGCCACTTAAGTGGGCTGCCAATCGCGGCATCGGAAGACACTTTCGGCTACCGGACCTCAAAATTTGTCAAAAGACACTGGATAGGCGTGACCTCAGTTGCTGTGATCGGCCTCATCTTGATCGCCGGGATCATCGCCACAACTGTGCAAACACGGGGGGCCCAACGTGCTCAGGCAAGATCCGAAACGATCGGCGGATTTCTACAGAGCATATTGAGTTCGGCCGCTCCGGAAGCAAAGGGAGCTGACGTAAAGGTCAAAGATATTCTGGACGACGCGTCCGAACGGGCTAAATCCGAGTTTGAGAATGACCCTGAAGTGTTAGCTAGGGTCCTTACAACACTAGGGAGAACATATGTAGGTCTCACTCTCAATGAACAGGCTGAAAAGGAGTTACGTGCGGCCGTTGCGGCAAGCGAGAGAGCGAATGGCGAAAACCACCCGGTTACCGCTGAGGGTTTGGCTTGGCTTGGCATAGCCCTTGGATTTCAGGGTAAGTCTACCGAAGGAGTACAGGTCTCCAACCGTGCGATCGCGATCGCCAGAATAGTCCACCCAAATGGCCACGTGGATCTGGGCTATGCCCTATTCGGTCTGTCTTTGAACCTTCTACAGAATGGGGATGCTTCCGGAGCTCTCCCGCCTGCTGTCGAGGCATCATTGATTATCCGGCAGTTTCTTGGTGAGAAACACGGCTACTACCTAGCTACCCTCAATGAGCTCGGCCTTGTCCACGAGAGTCTAGGCAACACTGACGAGGCCGAGAAATTCTTTCGAGAAACTCTAACTCTAGGCGACGGTTTGGATCACCGGTACCGAATATATCTCGCTCAGGCGGCGACCTATTTAGGTAGCCTTCTAATAAAAAAAGGGGATTTCGCGGAAGCGGAATCGCAACTAGCAAACTCTGAAAACCTCTACCGCGACATATTGGGTGTTTCAAATACTAGTATGGCGGTGGTCAAACAATTGCAGGGACGACTTTACATCCAACTCGGTCGATTTGATCTCGCAGCCGAAAAACTACGAGACTCGCTAATGGTGTTTTCAGCGTTGCTACCGCCGGAAAGTGGGCCCCTACTCAATTCAAAAATCCGCCTTGGATTAGCCCTGACCAGGGCCGGAAAATTGGATGAAGGTGAACGGCACCTTCGCGAAGCTCAGGTCGTTGCCGCAAGGTCATTACCAGCTAGCAGTCCCATCCGCGCCGAAATCGAGAGTTCTCTCGCAGAATGTATGACCAGGATGGGGCGTCGATAATAAGCAAAGGGTGTCGTTAGCACTCATCCGCCAGACCGGGCCGGCAAATATCTACAGCCGAACGACCCGAGGATTCACGATGTCACGAGTGCTCTCGGAGAGTGTCTTGCCGCTCAGAAACGAGGAAGTGAAGCTGAACCGCTATTAACCAGCAGTTACGAAGCACTTGGATCGAGAGATGGAGAACAAGACGCGAGAACCAATGAAGCACATCAACGGCTGTTGAGATTTCAGGAACCCCAAACAAAAAAAGGACGAGTCCCGTGACCCGTCCATTTCTCTCATCTGAATTACAGCCTACTGAACGACCGGCGGATTTGCACCCGGCGGGACGATCCATATTTCGTAGGTCGATCTGGCACGGTTGCTGCCCTTGACGATTTGGATGCGTCTCGGGTCAAAACCGCGATTCTTGACCATGTAGTCGAGCGTGAATTTCGACAGACGGTCATAGCTGTTGCGGCCCATGCTGACGCGGTCGGTGCCCGGATAGATGATCACATAGATCTGAGCGTCGGGCGTGTTCTGTGCCTGAATGACGCAGGTGTCGAAACGTGCCTTGGCATCATCCGGCATCTTCGCCTCGAATTCGTCGCATCGGAACGGTAGCGGGACTTTCGGCTCAACGACCGGCTCGCGGACAACATCAGTCGGAACCGATATCACCTGGCGGCAACGGTTGTCATAAACATCATCATTGACGTCAAGTTCAGCATTGATCGTGCCGCCGCCGATACCGGTTGAGTCGACTGTGATCGAAGGCGTCCCGAGTCCGCTCGTGACGCGGCCATTCGACACTCTCCAGGCATACTTAAGCGGCACCGGTGCTGTGCCCTGATTGACGGCTGCAAACGTGACCAGATCGCCCTCGTTGATGCGGCTCGGCCCATCAAGAGTAAAGCGATAGGGACATGCCTTCGAAATCGTCTCGCGAACGATCTTTAGACAGATACAGTTCTTACGACCGCGAAAGATCTCGACGTCGTTTGTCCACAGTTTACCGTCAGGACCAGCGACTTCGACAGTGTGGATGCCCGGCGACAGATAAAATTCCGCCGCGGTTCCCACGCCGCTCATTCCGACGTACTGGCCGTCGACCTTGACAGGATAGGAGACCTCGGTCGTCTTGATGGTCAGGACACCCATATCCTTGGGTATCTTCTTGTCGTTGCCGCCCGCAAAAGTGCTGGTGACACCAAGCATCAGAACCAGGCCGATCACAAATAAAAAGTTGTATCTGTTCACTCGCATTTCAGTTTCCTCGTGGCAATGCCGCTGCCGCTGGATATCTTTCCAGCGGCTAACGGCTACATATTAACTCTATTCTTCTTCTTTTTCATCCGACTCGTCGCTCTTCTTGCCAAACTTACGTCGGGCAGCGAGACCGATCGAGGCCAGGCCCGTTCCGAAGAGCAGGATGGTCATCGGCTCGGGAACCGGCTGCGGCGGAGTCGGTGTCGGCGTGACCGAAGGCGTCGGTGTCGGGCTCTTCGTTGGCGTCGGAGTTCCCGATGGAGTCGGCGTCGGCGAACCAGTAGGCGTCGGTGTTCCCGTCGGCGTCGGCGTCATACCCGGCACGGTAGCTGTCGGCGTCGGCGTGTCCTTTTTACGCTTGATCAGGATAAAGGCGATCGGGATCGCGGCGAGGCCGAGCAATGCCCATTTCGGGAATCCACGCCGGGTCTCGATCACTTCACAATCGCAGGCATCGTCGGTGACAATATCCGTTCTTGTTTCGGTGATCACCCGCCCGTCCTGCGGCTTCGGTGCCTTTTTCTTATCGTCGTCGTCATCGCCGGCGAGGAAAGAATAATCGTTCGCTACGGCGAGCCGGGTGAACGAGGTTGTGTTCGCCTGGTCGGGTCGTGCATTAACAACCTGCACAACCTGATCAAATCTCACTGGCGCCGCATCGACCTTTGTAAACGCTGCCATTATCGACGCGATCGCAAGGGCCGAGAGTAGTACTCTTATGTTTAAGTTTCTCATGTCTATTACCTGACTAAACGGTATAACGGTAAAAACCTTAGCGGTCTTTACAGTTCGGTTGGCACTCACTGAAAGATTGATTTTGGGGGCAGTCCGGTAAATATAACAAAACGAAGCTCAAAAAGCACGTTCTTTTCGGTATTTTCCGGTCCAAAATACACTAAATTCTCTAATTCAAGGGGAAAATATCTCTAATAGAAGACCTTTTCCATAAAATTCAAACTTTTTTCCGATTTTTTTCAAAAAATAAACCGGCTACCACAAGATAGTGGTAACCGGCTTAAGATTCCCAAATTTTGGGAAGTTTATTTACTCGTCTTCAGGAGCAGATTTCGCCTTTTCCTCAGAAAGTATCGCCTTTCTGGAAAGCTTGACCTTGTTGCCTTCTTTGCCGATACATTTGACGAGTATTTGCTGGCCTTCCTTGAGTTCGTCACGCACGTCTTTGACGCGGCGGTCTGAGATCTCGGAAATGTGCAGCAGGCCGTCGAGACCCGGTATGATCTCGACAAAAGCTCCGAAATCAACGATACGGGAAACCGTACCCATATACGTCTCACCGATCTCGGCCTCAGCCGTGATCGCCTTGATACGAGCGATAGCGGCCTGTGCGGCATCGCCGTCGGCTGACGCGATCGAGATCGTTCCATTGTCGTCGATATCGATCTTGGCACCGGTCTCCTCGGTGATCGAACGAATAACGCTGCCACCCTTTCCGATCACGTCGCGGATCTTCTCCGGATTGATCTGCATTGTGATAATTCGCGGCGCAAACTGTGAGATATCTTCACGCGGCTCAGCTATGGCCTGCATCATGATCTCGAGAATGTGCATACGGCCTTTGCGGGCCTGCTCGAGAGCTTCCTGAAGGATCATGGCGTTAATGCCGCCGATCTTGATGTCCATCTGGAGAGCCGTGATGCCGTCCTCAGTTCCGGTGACCTTAAAGTCCATGTCGCCATAGTGATCTTCGGCACCGGCAATGTCAGAAAGGATCGCATAGCGATTTCCTTCCATGACCAAGCCCATCGCTACACCAGCGACTGGCTTCTTTATCGGCACACCAGCGTCCATAAGGCTCAGGATGCCGCCGCAAACCGAGGCCATCGACGACGAGCCGTTTGATTCCGTGATGTCCGAAACGATACGGATCGTGTACGGAAAGTCGGCGTCATCGGGCAGAACGGACTGGATCGCTCGGCGAGCAAGGTTACCGTGGCCTGTTTCACGACGTGACGTACTTCCAAATCTGCCGGTTTCACCTACCGAATACGGCGGAAAATTGTAGTGCAGCATGAAGCGACGATCAATCGTACCCTTTTCAAGGTCGTCCATAAACTGCCCGTCCTGTTTCGTTCCGAGCGTCGTAGTAACGATTGCCTGAGTTTCACCACGTGTGAAAAGAGCCGAACCGTGAACTCGCGGTAACCAGCCAACCTCAGCTGTGATAGGGCGGATCTCTGAGAACTTACGTCCATCCGGGCGGCGCTTGTTGCCGAGCATATCTTCGCGGAAGATCTTTTCTTTCAGCTTGCCAAAAGCCTTGCCCGCCGTACCACGTGCACCCGGATCGTCCACTGGATAGCTTTCGACAACCTCTTTCTTGAGGTCGTCCAGCCCGGCATAGACCTCGATCTTTTCGCGTCCGGTCGAATCGAGAGCCTTGCGGAGCTTGTCCGTCCAGGTCTTCTCGACATCAGCTACGATATGGGCGTCGAGTTCTGGAACAACGAATTCACGCTTCTTGATCTTGAGTGCCTTGCCAAGTTCTATCTGCCACAGACAGAGCCGTTTGATCTCGCGATGAGCGAGCATCAGAGCCTCGACCATTACCTTTTCATCGACTTCATTGGCCTCGCATTCGACCATGCAGATAGCTTCTTCGGTACCGGCGACGATCAGATTGAGATCTGATTCGCGACGCTCGTCGAAGGTCGGGTTGATGATGTACTTGCCATCGATCAGGCCGATGCGGATGCCGGCGATCGGATTATTGAACGGGATGTCCGAAAGATAGAGTGCGCACGAGGCACCTGTTATCGCGATCACGTCCGGATCGTTCTCGGCATCCGACGAGATCACCGATGCGACGATCTGCGTTTCAAAGCGATAGCCGTCTGCAAAGAGCGGACGGATAGGGCGGTCGATCATGCGGCAGGTGAGAATTTCTTTTTCGCCCGGACGGCCTTCGCGACGGAAATAGTTTCCGGGAATACGGCCTGCGGCGAACGAGTTTTCACGGTATTCGACCGTTAGCGGAAAAAAGTCGAGCCCTTCGCGGGCTGTCCGAGCGGAGACAGCCGCAACCAGCAGCATCGTGTCTCCATAACGTATGACGACCGAACCGTCGGCCTGCTTGGCAACCTTGCCAGTCTCGACGATCAGGTCTTGCGAACCAAGCTTGATCGATTCATTCAAATATTTTTTTGCCATTTTCTATTCCTTAATTACAAAAAACAAAGACGAAAGAGCATGCCGTGAAGCTCTTTCGTCTTTGGAGTGTCTCACTCGACGAGATCCTAATCTGTCCCTTGGCTTGTGTAGCTGTCACGTTCAGCAACCGCAGGCAATTTCTTCGAAAGGATCTTTGATTTCGTTGTGGCTCGAAGAAGCCAAAAATCTAGTCTATCGAGTTCTTTGAATTCATCGAGTTGTGAGAAACAAAGGCTCAACGAACTCAATAAACTCCACGAACTCAACAAACTCGTTACCGGCGTATGCCGAGTTTCTTAATGATCTCGTGGTATTCGTTAATATCACGACGCTTGAGATAATCAAGCAATTTTCTGCGACGCGAGACCAATTGCAGCAAGCCGCGACGAGAATTGTTGTCTTTCTTGTGTGTCTTGAAATGTGCGGTCAGTTCATTGATACGCTGCGTGAGCAAAGCGATCTGCACCTGTGATGAACCTGTATCCGATTCGTGTGTCTTGTAGTCACCTACTATCTGTTCTTTTAACTCTTTTACTGTCGACATATTTTTCTTACTGTAATCAGTCTCTCCTATTGCTCGCAGTAACTCCGCAAACGAGTGCGGTAACCGCGAAATTTGTACTTCTAAAACCTCAACAACTATATCTAATTGTTCCTATAAAGCTAACATATTCAAGCACTAAGGGCAATTTTAGACCTCGTACTTGAACTCTTCCATGAACTTCGTCGAGAAGTTCCCTTTCTGGAAATTTTCATCCGCCATTATTGCTCGATGGAGCGGAATCGTTGTCTTAATCCCTTCGATCACCATCATTTCCAGAGCTCGTTGCATTCGTGCGATCGCGAGATCTCGCGTACGAGCATGGACGATCAGCTTTGCGATCATCGAATCGTAGTACGGCGGAACAACGTATCCCGGATAAACCGCTGTATCTACCCGAACGCCGGGACCGCCGGGAATGTTGAACGCCGTGATCTTACCCGGGCTCGGAGTGAATTTCACCGGATCCTCGGCGTTGATGCGGCACTCGATCGCATGGCCAACGATCTGGACCTCGTCCTGCGTGTAGCCGATATCTTCGCCTGTCGCGATTCGGATCTGATTACGAACAATATCGGCGAGCGTGACCATCTCGGTCACAGGATGCTCGACCTGAATTCGCGTGTTCATCTCCATGAAATAGAAACTGTCGTCTTCATCGAGAAGAAATTCAAAGGTTCCTGCACTCGAATAACCTATATCCTGACAAGCTTTGACGGCGACGGCTCCCATCTGTTCGCGAAGTTCTCTCGAGATCGCTGGTGACGGAGCTTCTTCGAGCAGCTTCTGATGACGGCGTTGGATCGTGCATTCGCGTTCGCCGAGGTGAATGACATTGCCGTGTTCGTCGGCGAGAACCTGAATCTCGATGTGCCGGGGCCGTTCAATGTATCGTTCGATATAGACGGAACCATTCTTAAACGCATTGAGAGCTTCGGTCTGGGCTAGTTCGAGATTCGTCGCTAGTTCGCTCTCTTCTCGAACGATACGCATACCTCGTCCACCGCCGCCGGCGGCTGCTTTGATGATCAACGGGAATCCGATCTCAACCGCCAGCTTCTTTGCTTCCTCAGGAGATTCGATCGGGTTCGGGCTGCCCGGTAAGATCGGAACGCCCGCAGCGGTCATCGTTCGCCGTGCCTCGACCTTATCGCCCATCATCGCGATCACGTCGGCTCGTGGCCCGATAAATTTGATATTGCAGTCGTCGCAGATCTTGGCAAACGTCGCAGATTCAGCCAAAAAGCCGTACCCCGGATGTATGCCGTCAACATTTGTGATCTCAGCGGCGCTAATGATCGATGGAATATTAAGATAGCTCTCTGCCGATGACGCCGGGCCGATGCAGATCGCCTCGTCAGCATACCGCACGTGCAGAGCCTCGCGATCCGCTTCTGAATGTACGGCGACGGTCTTGATGCCCATCTCCTTACATGTCCAGATGATCCGGATCGCGATCTCGCCGCGATTGGCGATCAATATTTTCTTGATCTCGCGCATAACAGAAAAGATTTAGCCACGAATTACACGAATGGCACGAATAAAGAAATCTCCTAATAATTCGTGATATTCGTGTAATTCGTGGCTAAATATCTTATTTCCTAACTCCAAACAGAGCCTGTCCGTACTCGACCGGCTGGCCGTTCTCAACATAGATCTTTACGATTTCGCCCGATACTTCAGCCTGAATTTCATTCATCAGTTTCATCGCTTCGACAATACAAACTGTGGATTCGGGCGATACCTTGCTGCCCTCGCTTACATACGAATCTTTGTCAGGGCCGGGCGAGCGATAGAATGTTCCAACGATCGGCGAAGTGATCTTGTGAAGACCTGCATCCGGATCGACTGGTTCAATCGGCGTCGCGGTCGCAGGGGCAGTTGCAGGCGTCGCTGGAGCTACTGCCGGTGCCGCTGCCATCTGAACAGGTGCTACTTGAACAGCCTTGCTCAACCGAACCCGAATATTCTCATTCTCGAATTCGAAATCGGTGAATCCGTGTTCATTGACGAGTGCAGCAAGAGCCTGCAATTCGTCCATGTTGAACGATGGATCATCTACCTGAATTTTTCCAGTTTTCTTCTCTTCCACTTGTCTGTCGTCCTTTGCCTTAGCCGAAGCCATTTGGTCGGTCATGGTGGCGAACCTCCGAAATAATTAGCCCTTAGCGGCCAATTCACGTGGATTGTCGACGAGCTCGATCACCGCCATTTCGGCGTTGTCACCCTGTCGACGTCCGAGTTTGATAATGCGTGTGTAGCCGCCGTTACGGTCTTTATAGCGCACTCCAAGCTCGCTGAAAAGTCTCTGGACGGCTTTAACACCAGCCGTACGCACGATCGGCTCTTTCGCCTCGCCCTTTTTGCCGCGAAAACGGCTCTGAGCGATCTTGAAAGTGCTGTTACCGGCGTGAAAATATCTCGCAGCCTGGCGACGAAGGTGAACTTCACGCAGCTTGCCATCCTGTCCCTCGAGGCCCTGAGCCTTACGGGCGAGCGTGATTACTTTTTCGACGAACGGGCGAAGCTCTTTAGCCTTCTGGATCGTCGTCACAATGTGCTCTTTGTCGGCATTGATCAGCGAGGTCGCCATATTGCGGAGCATCGACATACGATGTTCCGTCGTGCGGCCAAGTTTACGATGTGCTTTTAAATGTCTCATATCTCTAAAGGATAAAGGCGAAAGGACAGGGGATAAAGGTTCAGTCTTCCGACTTTAGCCTTTAGCCTTTATCCTTCACCCTTTAATCTAGGTCCCGTCCACCCGATCCCGGGATCGGATTGCCTTGCTCGTCAAAATCCATTCCGAAATCGAGGCCCATGCCATGGAGCATATCCTTGATCTCGGTGAGCGATTTCTTGCCGAAATTCTTGGTGTGCAGCATGTCCTTTTCGCT
>JANPDK010000069.1:0-5871 GCA_031431415.1 Acidobacteriota bacterium
TCATCGGCGGCGGCCCTTCCGGGATGTCGGCGGCTGTTTGGTGTTCAGAGATGGGTCTCTCCGCCGTTCTTATCGAACGTGAAGACGATCTCGGCGGTCAGCTTGGTATGATCCACAACCGGATCAAAAACTACCTTGGCCTCGAAGCTGTCAATGGCTGCGAGATGAAGCAAAGTTTTGTCGGAAGCCTTGAAGGGCTGAATATTGAGCGATCGGTCGGCATCGCCGTTGAGCATCTTGATTTAGGTCGAAAGATCGCGACTCTGGCCGGTGGGCGAACTTTTGCAGGGAACTCGCTTATTCTAGCGACGGGAGTGAGACGGCGGCGGCTCGGGCTATCAGGCGAAACGGAGTTTCATGGACGCGGCCTTTTGAGTTCGGGCGTCGGGGAAAAACTGGCGGCGACCGGCAAGACCGTGGTAATCGTAGGCGGGGGCGATGCGGCGTTGGAGAATGCATTGTTACTCAGCGAGGTTGCGTCAAACGTGATCATTGTTCACCGCCGTACCCATTTTTCGGCTCGTCGCGAGTTTGTCGGCGAGGCTCTACGCAGGCCAAATATAAAGTTTCTGACCGAAAGCAGTGTCACGTCGATCGATGGCAACGAACAGCTAGCAAGTGTAAGAGTCCATAGCGGATCTGAGACTGCTGACTCAATCATTTCGACTGATCTTTTGCTGATCCGCATCGGTGTAATTCCAAATACCGAATTGTTTGCAGGGAAAGTCGAAATGGATGAGCATGGCTATATTGTCGTAGACGCACGAGCAGCGACATCAATGCCCGGCGTTTTTGCAGTCGGCGATGTTGCAAATCCATGTTCACCCACCATTAGCACCGCTACGGGTACAGCCGCAACAGCAGTTAAGTCGATCTTAACGACGCACCTGGGCTAGCAAATCAACAACTTATTGTTGCGGATTACCTTGCCGCAAAAGCATCGTTTCCCGTCGCCTGAACGAGATGACGGGTGTCGTTTAGGGCGAGGAGGCGGACGTTGCGGGGCCCGCGGAATTCGAAGCGGTTGATACCGCAGTTTGATGTGATAATCCAAGGCGTTGTCTTTGTGCCGCGATGGATGGCCCCGAGCAGGAAGAGCGTTAGGTAGCAGATCGCACCGGTGTGCGAAAAGATCGCGATCCGTTCACGTTGGTGGTTGCGAAGTATTGTTCGCAGTTCGCCGGTAATTCGCTTTAAGAGCTGGCGATAGCTCTCGCCATCGGTGATGACGTGGTTGATATTGCGATTTATGAGAGCGTAATAATCCTGCGGGTAACTCTGCCGCGACTCGTCAAAGGTCAGGCCTTGTAGTACGCCAACGTTGCGTTCGCGAAAGGCAACCGAAGTATTTATCGGAAGATCGAGCAGCTTTGCCAACGGCTCCGCCGTTTGGACGGCCCTGATCAGATCGCTCGAATAAATTGCATTCACACCCTCTTTTGCCAAGACCTGTGCCGTTCTCTCGGCTTGCTGCACGCCCAGATCCGAAAGCGGCGTCGGCCCATGACCGCCAAAACGGCCCTCGGCATTGCCTGCCGATTGGCCGTGACGTATCAGGTATAGATGCGTTGCTGGGGGCATGTCAAACTCCGACCGCTTCGGCCTTTAATTTCTCGGTCTGATAGTGTGTCCTGAGCGTTTCGACAAATTCATCGATCTGGCCTTCCATTACGAGTTCGAGTTGGTGAACGGTGAGGCCGATACGGTGGTCGGTGACGCGATTCTCTTTGAAATTGTAAGTGCGGATCTTCTCGCTGCGATCTCCGCTGCCGACCATCGATTTGCGTTCGCTGGCCTCGAGTTCGTGCTGTTTTTGCTCTTCGAGTTCCTGGAGACGTGCACGCAGGATGCGCATCGCCTTTTCTTTATTTTTGATCTGCGACTTTTCGTCCTGCATCGAGACAACGACGTTTGTCGGCAAGTGTGTCAAGCGAACAGCCGAATAGGTCGTATTTACCGACTGGCCGCCGGGGCCAGAAGAACAGAAATAATCTACTCGAAGGTCATTCGGATCGACTTTGACATCGACTTCCTCGGCCTCAGGCAGCACGGCGACGGTGATCGCGGAGGTATGAATGCGGCCCTGTGTCTCGGTCTGCGGCACGCGCTGAACGCGGTGGACTCCTGATTCGAAACGCATCTTCGAGTAAACATTGTCGCCCTCAATGACGGCGGTGGCGTCTTTGATGCCGCCCATACCGTTATCGGAGGCTTCCATTATGTCCATTTTCCAGCCCTGGCGTTCGGCGTAACGTGCGTACATTCGCAGGATCTCGGCCGCAAACAAGGTCGCCTCGTCGCCGCCTGTTCCGGCACGGATTTCGAGAATTACGTTCTTCTCGTCGTTAGGCTCTTTTGGCAACAGCAGCGTTTTGAGTGCTTCTTCTGCGGCAGGCAATTTCTCTTCGATCTCGGCGATCTCCGTTGCCGCCATCTCACGCATTTCGTCGTCATCGGCCAATGCGGCGAGATCTTTTGCTCCAGCCAGATCCTCGGTCATCTTGCGAACGTCACGGTATTTTTCGACGATCTCGCTAAGCGAACGGTGCTGTTTCATCAGCCGAGCGTACGCCGTCATATCTGACATGAACTCGGGTTGCGAGATCTGTTCGGTCAGTTCCTCGTAGGATTTTTCTATCTGTGCAAGTTTCTCAAACATAGTCAGTTGTCAGTGGTCGGTTGTCAGTGGTCAGCAAAGAAATGGTCAACGTGATAGTTAGAAGCTAAGTGGCAACTGCCAACTGACTACCGACAACTGATTCGGGCTCCAACTTTAGCGACTCGTCGAGGGCCTTGATCGCGACTTCGAGCTGTTGCTCGTCGGGTTCCTGCGTCGTGATGTTTTGCAGCCACAGGCCCGGCAGCGTCATAAATTTGAAGATCGCTCCCGACTCTTTTTTCGCGGCGTAGCGAATGACCTCGTACGAAAGGCCCGCGACAAGAGGCATTAGGGCGATACGTACGACGAGATTCATCCATGTCGCTTCGAAATTGATCACTGAGAACAGCACGATCGCGACCAGCATTACCACCATAAGGAACGACGTGCCGCAACGCGGATGCTGACGTTTCATCGTCGTGGCGTTCTCCGGCGTCAGTGCGAGGCCTTTTTCCCACGTAAAAACCGTCTTGTGCTCAGCACCGTGATATTCAAAGACCCGCCGGATGTCCTTCAGGAAAGACATCGTGTAGATCATAAAGATGAAAAACACCATGCGGATCAGGCCGTCAATTAGATTGAACGAGACCCACGAGCCGAACGAATCGAGTTTGATCTTCCAGACGTAAGCTTTGATCGTCTCGTACCAGGCGGCACCGGTAGCGACCTCAGGAGCGGCGGCCCATCCGAGCGAGATAAACAGCAAATTTGTAAGCACAAGCGGAGCAACGATAAAGAGCAAAATATTAAAGCCCAACGCAAAGACGATCGAGCCGACCGCACCTGCCGATTGGCCCATGCTTTTTGCCTTGCTCTCTTCTTTCTCGGGCATGATCACCTTGACCGGAGCTTTGGTGAAGTTCTCGTCTGTAGTGCCGTCAACCAAGACCATCTCGAGTTCCCCAGCTTTCGAGGTTTCGAGTTCCTCCTGAGCTTTGAGGTCTTCTTCGTAAATGCGGGCTGAAAAATTAAGAGCCTTGACGCCCAACGCCATCGACTGTATCAGCGTCGCACCGCCACGAAGCACGGGCGTATTGAGCCATTTATACTTATCGCTCCACTTCGGCAGCGTTTCCGCCGTCGAGACGATCGAGCCGTCGGCTCGGCGGCATGCGATCGCATACGCCGACGGTGTGCGCATCATAACGCCTTCCATAACGGCCTGGCCGCCCACGATCAGATCGCGTTCGAGCGAAAAGATCGAATGAATGAACTTAAGCTTGCGTGCTGTCGATCGTTTTTTCATATCCTCTAAATGACGGCCGACGGGCCGTTTTAGTTGCCTTTTTGTTTAACCGTCTGAAGTATCACGCTGAAATGGCCATTGCTTTCTAAGAAACATTTTTTGACCGAATGAGCGTTTTCCAGTCCCTGAAGTCGAAGTTGGCTCAGCAACTCATCCTCTGTCAAGAATTCTTTCTCAAGATTCTTCTTTATGATCTTGCCGTCCTCGATCAGGAGGAGCGGGTTAGGCTCAAGCAGTCGGCCAACAAATGTTGACTTAAATCCCAGCCAATCAAAGAAGAGATCCCAACCTATGATCGTCGCGATCAGTATGATGGCCTCGGTGATCGATTTGGAATCACCTGCCATACCATTCTGTGCTGCATCGGCGATAACGACGATGACAAGCACATCGGCGATGCCGATCGATCCATCCTGGCGGCGAAAGAGGCGAAGTAACGCGTACATCGCCAAATACATAATCGAACCGCGGATCAGGATCTCAAGGATCGATTCGGTCGGAACGAACATCGACTGCCAGTCGATCTTGAATAGCCATTCCATACATGCCTATAAAACGACTAACGCCGACCTTTTTTCACCTATCGGTGGTGTGTTCGTGCACACCAGTATCGATCGGCGCTAGAGGTCGGCGTCAAATTTTAGAGAGCTAATAATTAAAGATCGCGATGTTCAATCGTTTTTCTCGTCTTATTAAGCGGCTTCAGCAGGTGCCTCAGCGGCGCCACGTGCATAACGCTTGTTAAAGCGATCAACGCGTCCGGCCGTATCGACCAGCTTCTGCTTACCGGTAAAGAACGGGTGGCAAGCCGAACAAATTTCTATGTGAAGTTCCTCGCCCATGGTCGAACGCGTCTGAAAAACGCTGCCGCAGGCACACGAAACTGTGATCTCGTTGTAATTTGGATGTATTTCCTGTTTCATAATGTCACTTCCTTCGCCGTATATAAGCGATGTGAGCTTGCGATATAACGCAATCCTTAATCATACGTCGGAAGTGTCTGAAGGTCAAGTAATTCGCCGCAGCGTCAGCTCGGTTTCAGTCTCTCGTATATTTCCACCCATTCCCTCGGCGTGATCTGCGAAGCCAGTTCGCCGATCAATTTGAGCGGAATATCGTCGATCTTTTTGAAGCGAATACATGATTTTCCCATGTCGAGCTTTCGCGAAGTGTGTTTCGGCCATTCCGTTTGAAACCACGCGAGCTGGTCGGGCAGGCTGTAGATGCACATCGAGTAGAGGGCGATAAAGTTCTTTTGCGACGCGATGCCCATAAACGCGAGCGGCTGTTTTGGGTCGCAATGGTAACCGGGCGGATACATCTCGTGCGGAACGACCCAGCCGAGGTGGCCGTAGCCGATAGCTTCCTTAAAACCTTTTGGCAGGTTGTCGTTGATGACCTTGCGAAGCTTTGACATCGCTAATTTACGGTCTTCGGGAAGTCCGGCGATGTATTCGTCAGGGGTTTTGGCATCGTATTGCATAAGAAAATTTAACCACAGATTAACACAGATGGACACAGATAAAGACATGAAAAATCTGCATCAATCTGTGGTTAATCTTCATTGGTTTAGAAGAGTTTCAAGCCGGTGTGTTTCGATGCCGTACAGCGACTTTATTTCGGCGATCTGGCGATCAAATGGTTCCGGTTCATACGGCTTTTTCAGATGCGTGCCGACGAGCATATTGTTCTTTGGCGTGTGTTCGACCGGAACGAATTCGAAGAGCTTAGCCGCGTAACCGCTGCGTTCGAGCAAAAGCGAGCGGAGGCCGTCGGTGATGGTTTCGGCGGTGCGTTCGAGCATGACGCCGTGTTTTAGGATGTCGCGAAACATCTTGGGTGCGACGATCTGCGGGCGAATTTCCTGATGACAGCATGGGGCGGCAACGATGAGACCGGCTTTTGCCGTGATTCCCTTGAACAGGGCCTCGTCGGTCGCCGTATTGCAAGCGTGGAGGGCGATCAG